>NZ_JBSFNS010000073.1:0-42444 GCF_053587275.1 Amycolatopsis sp. NPDC003676 | reverse complement strand
GCTTGTCAAGGCGGGAAAGATGCCTTGACAAGCACCTCCGCGCCGTGTTTTTGGCTTCGTATCGGGGTGCGGGGGGTGTGGCTGCCTTGGGTGGGTGCATCGGCTGCAGTTGGTGAGTGGCGGGCGTTGGCGCCCCAATGTGGCATTGGGTGCGTCAGATGCACCGAATGCCGCGTTGGGTGCGTGGGATGTACCGAATGCCGCGTTGGGTGCGTGGGATGTACCGAATGCCGCGTTGGGGGCCTGGGATGTACCGAATGCCGCGTTGGGTGCGTGGGATGCACCCACCGCAGCGTTGGGCGCATCGCGACGGCGACGGCGACGAGCTCTTGCGCGCGGCGCGGGCGAAAGCACGCTCCACGTGCGAGACGGGTGGGGCCGTCCGTGAAGGGCTTCTTGAGGGAATCTAAGTACGTGAAGGGGCCTCTCAACGGACATCGGCGGGTCGTGAGGGGAACCCTGAGGGAATCAGAGTCAATGAGGGTTCCCCTCACGAACTCGGGCCCACCGCGTCAGATCGTCTCGGGATCCACGTCAACCGCAGCGAAAAGAGTTCGCGCGCAAAGATCCCGCAGCTCCTCCGTGCTGATCTTGGGCTCGTCCAGCCAGTCCAAAATCAACGTCGCCACAAACGAAAGCCACCCCCGAACCGCCAGCTGCGTAGTAGCGGTCACCGGCCGCAGCAACCTCACCGCTGCCAAAATCCGCTCGGCGTTCGCTGTCATCCCGGCCTCGCAGATCTCCCGGATTTCCCGATCTGCGTCGCCCGCGCTGCGGTGCACGATGCGGTAGCCGTCCGGATGGGTGCGGGCGAATTCCAGGTACACCTCCAGCCCGGCGCGCAGCTGCTCGGCCACCGGCAGGGCGGGGTCGGGTTCGCTCATCGCCAGCAGCTGGTCGCGCTGCCCGCGGACGATAGCGGCGAAGAAGTCCTTCTTCGTGGGGAAGTAGTGGTACAGCAAGCCGCGCGAGACGCCGGCGATTTCGGCTACTTCTTCGATCCACACCTCGTCGTACGGGCGGCCCGCGAACAGGCCTGCGCCGATGGTCAGCAGCTGTTCGCGCCGCTGTTCGGTGGTCAGGCGCGTCCGCATCGTCCCAGCTTACTTGACACCGGTTCAGTAGCGGGGGATGGTGACCCTATTGGATGTGGGTTCAGTAGGGAGCGAACTGTGGACACCACCGCGATTCCGCACCGGCCCGGCCGGTTGCCGGTGCTTGGGGACCTGGTCGGGACCAATGTGCGCACGCCGTTGCAGAGCACCATGCGCGCCGGCGCGGGGCTCGGGCCGATTTTCACCCGTAAGTTCTTCGGGCTCGAGATCGTGTTCGCCTGCGGGATCGACCTGGTCACCGAACTGAACGACGAGTCGAGGTTCGGCAAGCACGTGGGCCTCGGCGTCGAGCGGTTGCGCGGGGTCGTCGGCGACGGGTTGTTCACCGCGCACACGCGCGAGCCGAACTGGCGGCTCGCGCACGACATTCTGCAGCCGGCGTTTTCCGCCGAGGCCATGCGCCGGTACCACTCGATGATGCTCGAGGTCGCCCGCGAGCTGACCGCGTCTTGGGACCGCGCGACCGGGCCGGTCGACGTCGCGGCCGACATGACTCGGCTGACCCTCGAGACGATCGGTCTCGCCGGGTTCGGGTACCGGTTCGGGTCGTTCGAGCGGGCCGAACCGCATCCGTTCGTCACCGCGATGATCCGTGCGTTGCGGTTCGCGCAGCTGGACAACGTCAAGCTTCCGTTCGTGCGGCGCGCGCTGGCCGGGTCGGTCGCGCAGAATCAGGCTGACATCGCGACCATGACGAACCTGGTCGACGAGGTCATCGAGAGCCGTCGCCGGGAAGGCGGCGAAGCGCGTGACCTGCTCGGGTTGATGCTCACCGACGGGCACCCGATGACTGGGGAGAAGCTCGACCCGGTGAACATTCGCAACCAGGCCATCACTTTCGTGGTCGCGGGTCACGAGACGACGTCTGGCGCGCTGTCGTTCGCGCTGTATTACCTGACGCGGCATCCCGAGCTGCTGGCGAAGGCCCGCGCCGAGGTCGACGCGGTGTGGGGCGATCGCGAACCGGCCTTCGGCGACGTCGCGAAGCTGCGGTACGTCCGGCGCGTCCTCGACGAGGCGATGCGGCTGTGGCCGACCGCGCCCGGCTACTCCCGGGAAGCCCGCGAAGACCTTGTGCTGGGCGGAAAATACCGGATGCGCAAGGGCGATTCGATCATCGTTCCGCTGCCGATGCTCCACCGCGACCCGACGGTCTGGGGACCGGATCCGGAGAAATTCGACCCGGATCGCTTCGAACCGGCGGAGGTGCGGAAGCGTCCGGCCCAGGCGTACAAACCGTTCGGCACCGGGGAACGGGCGTGCATCGGACGCCAGTTCGCGTTGCACGAAGCGGTGCTGGCGTTGGGAATTATGCTGCAGCGCTACGACTTCGAGGCGGATCCGGCGTACGAGCTGAAGATCGTGGAATCGCTGACGCTGAAGCCGAGCGGGTTCACTGTCCGGCCGCGGATCCGGGAGCGGGCGGCGGAGCTGACCTCAGCTGGCCGCTAGCTCCCCGGAAAAGCGCTCCGGTCACGGCGTAACGCACGCTGCGCTGGCTCACGCACCGCGGTCACCTCGACTAGGTGAGCGCCAGACGCTAGAGGACGGACCGGACATCGCCGCCGCCTCCCGCCTTCAGGTGAGTCTTCGATCACCCGCTTTACCTGGGTCGACGGGCCGCGCTACGATCAGGGCAGTCGTACAGGACGATCGCCCTGTACGACCGACCTGGGCAGTTGGCCAGGGCGATCGACCTGGATGGGAGCGGGATGAGTTCTCCGGCGGCGGCACGCGGCCAAGAGGCACGGCAGCGGTTGCTGACAGCGGCGGCGGAGCTGGTGCCGGAACGCGGGTGGACCGCGGTGAGCACCCGCGTGCTGGCGGAGCGGGCCGGGGTGACGTCGAGCGTGGTGCACTACCACTTCCCGTCGCTGCAGGCGTTGCTGCGCGAGGCGGTCCTCGGCGCGATGCGCGAGGTGCTGGAGAGCGTCGGCCCGGCGCTGGCCGCGACGCAGAATCCGGCTGACCTGGTGACCGCGCTGTTCGGGTCGGTCGAGCCGTACACCGGGGTGGATCCGTTGTCGGTGCTGTTCGTCGAGGCGTACCTGGCGGCGCGGCGCGACGACGAGCTGCGGGACCAGATCGGGGGACTGCTCCTGGCGTTCCGCGCGCAGGTCAGCCGCTGGCTCGCCGAACGCGGCGTTCCCGAACCGGACGCGACCACGGAGGTGCTGGTGGCGGCCATCGACGGCTTGCTGCTGCACCGGGGCCTCGCCCCCGGCGGCGATCCGGCGGCGGTCACTGCCGTGCTGCGCGGGTTGGTCACCCAACCTTAATGGGATGCGATGAGAATCCTGGTCTGCGGCGCTGGCATCGCCGGGCTGGCCGCGGCGAACCGGCTGTCCGTGCTGGGCAACGAGGTGACGCTGGTCGAGCGGTCGCCCGGCCCGCGCCCGCAGGGATACATGATCGACTTCTTCGGCACCGGCTACGACGCGGCCGAGGCGATGGGAGTGCTGCCCGCGATCAAGGACGTCGCGTACCCGATTTCCGAAGCGGTTCTCGTTGACGCACAAGGGAAGCGTCGATCCGAGATTCAGTTCGCCCAGTTCGCGCGTACCGTCGGCAGCCGGTTGCTGAGCGTCCTGCGGCCGGATCTGGAACAGGCATTGCGCGCGACGCTGCCCGCTGAGGTCGAGTTTCGGTACGGCAGCGGGGTAGTCGCCGTAGCGGACGACGGCGACCGAGTCGCGGCCACTCTCGCGGATGGTTCGGTTCTGGAAGCCGATCTGCTGGTCGGTGCCGACGGAATCCATTCGACGGTCCGGCGGCTGGTGTTCGGCGCGGAATCGCAGTTCCTCCGCTACCTCGGCTTCCACACCGCGGCGTTCCTGTTCAAGTCGCCCGAGATCCAGGCGGCGGCCGCCGGACGGTTCTGCCTCACCGACACCGTCGGCAAGCAGATGGGTTTCTACGGTCTGCGCGCCGGAGCGGTCGCCGCTTTCGCCGTCCATCGCACGCCCGACCCCGCCATGCCCGCCGACATCCGGGCGTCGCTGCTGGACACCTACGGTTCGCTGAGCTGGCTGGTGCCGGAAGCGTTGACGCACTGTCCGCCGTCCGAGGAGATCTACTACGACCAGGTCGCCCAGATCGAGATGCCAACGTGGAGCAAAGGACGGGTCACGCTGGTCGGGGACGCGGCGTACGCGGTGTCGCTGCTGGCCGGACAGGGCGCGTCATTGGGCATCGGAGGCGCGTACGTGCTGGCAGATCAACTGAACCGAGCGTCGTCGATCACCGAAGGACTGGCGGAGTACGAACGGCTCTGGCGTCCCGTCGCGGCAGACAAACAGCAAGTCGCCCGCAACGGCGCACGATGGTTCCTCCCCGACAGCAAACCGCAGCTCCAGGTGCGGCGGCTCGCGCTGAAACTGGCCCGGTTGCCCGGAATTGACCGATTCGTGGCCGGGAGTTTGACCGGGAAATCCACCGCGCTCATCACGAACCTGCACCATTCGGCGAGGGAAGGAGTCCGACCGTGAACCCGATAGCGCGCACGGTCTTCAAGGCGCCGGCGAAGCTGTACGGCCGCGACCTGGGATGGTTGCTGGGCAAGCGTTTCCTGTGCCTGACCCACGTCGGCCGCAAATCCGGCCGGCAGTACCGGACTGTGCTGGAAGTGATCGGCCTCCGTCCTCAGGCCGGCGAAGTACTCGCCATCGCGGGGTTGGGCCCGTCGTCGGATTGGTACCGCAACATCCAAGCCGCCCCCGCTGCGGAGGTCGCGATCGGCCGCCGGAAGTTCGTCCCTGAGCACCGAATCCTCGACGAACCCGAAGCGGCCGACGCCATCGCCGACTACGAACGGCGAAACCTGCTGCTGCGCCCAGTCCTGCATCCGGTGCTGAGCAAACTGCTCGGCTGGCACTATGACGGCTCCGACGCGGCGCGGCACCGGATGGTCCAGCAACTGCCGATCGTCGCCTTCCGCCCGCGCGGCGGGACCGAAACCGACCAAGAAGGTACCGACCGCTGATGAACTACATCGCCGAGCTGCGCGAACTAGTCGGCACGCGCCCGCTGATCCTGCCCGGAACGTCGGTGCTGATCGCCGACGAGCGCGGCAGGCTGCTGCTGGTGTTCCGAGGGGAAAGCCAGGACTGGGGCCTGCCCGGCGGATTCCTCGACCCCGGAGAGTCCTATGAGGACGCTGGCCGCCGCGAGGTGCGCGAAGAAATCGGCCTGGTGGTAAGGGATCTCGAACTGCTGGGCGTCTACTCCGGACCGGAGTATTACTACCGGTACCCGCACGGCGACGAGGTCCACAACGTGACCGCCGCTTTCACCGCGACTGTCGAGAACACCGAGGTCGCGGTGGACGGCACGGAGATCACCGGGTACGAGTTCTTCGAGCTGGACCGATTGCCGGACACCATCATCGCCCCGGAACGGCCGATCGTCGAGGACTACGTGAAGCGATTCGGCGGCTAGGTCTTCGGCGTCAGACGGTTTTCGTCATCCCGCCGTCGACGACGAGATCCGCGCCGCTCATGTTCGCCACCTTCCCGGAGTCCAGGAACACCGCCAGCGCAGCGATCTCGTCCAGTTCGGCGCCCGCGCGCCGGGCGAGCTGATCCCCGGGTCTACCGGTCAGTCCACACCGGACCGGGCGAGACGGTGTTCACTCGCAGGCCCCGGCCGCTGAACTCCTCCGCCAACGCCTTGCCCAGATGCGTACCGCCGCCTGAGCGATCAGTCGTGGCTGTGGCACCTTCGCGTTCACCGAACTGATGTTGACCACGGTGCCTCGCCGTTCGAGCAGGCTGGGCAGCGCTGCTCGCGTGGCACCAAGTCCTTCAGCAAACCGGTGATGGTACGGATCGCGGCGACCACCGTGCACCCGTCGTTGACCAGTGCCGGACGATCACCAGCCCGATTCCCCGTCCGGCGCCCCTGCTGCGATGGCTGTTTCAGAGCCGCTGAGCGCGCAGTACACAAGTCGACATCGGCAGCGTGAACGTCCCGGACACGGTCTCCGGCCGCTCCGCGAGGAAAGCCCGGATCCGGTCAAGCGCCGCGGACCGCTCCGGTTCCGGCAGCATCAGCATCCCGGCCCGAGTGGACAGAGTCGCGACCAACGTCTCCGCGGTGCGGACCTGGCCGTGCGGGAACTCGGCGCGCTCCGGCGATGCGAATCTGGCCGGCGAACCGGCTTCCGGAAGATGCGCGGTCGCGGCACGCCAGCCCGACGGGGTGTCGCGCGGCCCGATCGCCGCGCTGCCGCTGACCCGCGCCAGTTCGGCCACCCAGTCCACCTGGTCGTCCACGACGTTCCACAACCCGGCCAAAATCCCGCCGCGCGAAAGGACTCGCGCGATCTCCGGTCCGGCGACGGCCATGTCGAACCAATGCATCGCGTTGCCGGACAGCACGGCGTCGACGGACCCGTCCGGCAGCGGGATCGCTTCGGCACTGCCTCGCTCGGCGCGGACGTCCGGCAGCGCGCGACGGAGTTCGCCGAGCATCGCCGGGTCCGGCTCGACCGCGATCACGTCGGCGCCCAGCGCGGCGGTGAGTTTCCCGGTGCCCGCGCCGAGGTCGAGCACCCGAGGCCCGGGTGCCGCGTCGAGTGCCCATCGCACCGCGGCCTCCGCGTAGTCCGGGCGATGCTCGGCATACGCCGACGCCGCCGCGCCGAACGACAAGGCGGGTTGACTCATCCGCCGAGCCTATCGGAGCTTCAAGCCTGCCGAAGGCAGAACGGATGCCCCGCGGGACTCGCATACACGTGGCCGGAAAGCCGACGCGCGCCTGCCTCCAGCGCCAGCTTTTCCGCGGCGGCAAGATCATCCGCGGTGACGTCCAGGTGCATCTGCTGCGACGTCCCGTCCGGCCATTCCGGCGGCACCTGTCCGGCGGCGTGCTGAATCACCAGCACCGGAAACCCTTCAGCCCGCAGGAAGTGGTGAGTGTCTGTCGTAGCAACCGAACCGCCGAGCAGGCGATGCCAGAACGCGCTCTCCTCCTCAAGCGACGCCGCATCGATGATCACCGCGCCAAGCTTCAAGTCCATCGGAAACTCCCTCCGCCGCTGCGGTCAGACTGCCGGGATGATCCCGCCGTCGACCCGGAATTCCGCTCCGGTCAACCATTTCGCCCGGCTGGACGCGAGAAACGCGATCATCTCCGCCACGTCCGACGGGTCGCCGGGCCGCCCCATCGGCACGTCCAGCCGGTCCACGATCTGCTGCTGAATCTCGTCCACCCCAACGCCTTCTCGCGACGCGATCTGCTGAAGATGCGCGGTCGCACCCTCGGTGACCACAAACCCCGGCAGCACGCACACGACCCGCACGCCCTGCGCGCTGACCTCCGTCGCCAGCGAACGGCTGTACACATTGAGCGCGGCCTTCGCCGCCGCGTAAGGGGCTTCGCCGCGCTGCGGCAGGTGACTCGCGATCGACGACACGTGCACGACGACGCCGGACCCGCGTTCGACCATCCCCGGCACCAGCGCGCGATCGAGGCGAACGGCGCTGAGCAGGTTCATCTCCAGATCGGCGAGCCAGGATTCGTCGGTCCGCTCGAGCGCCGGCGAGGGATCGGTCGCCGCTCCCGCGTTGTTGACCAGCACATCGACCCCGCCGACGCTCTCGGTCACCCGGCGGCCGAGTTCCGCCGCGCCAGCTTCGGTCGAGAGGTCTGCGGGGAGGAAGGTCGCGGGCAGATCGTCCGGCGGTGCGCTGCGCGAAGCCGTCAACACGGTCGCGCCCCCAGCGGCGAAGCGGCGGACCGTTGCGGCGCCTAGCCCACGGCTGCCGCCGGTGACCAGCACGCGGAAGCCCGCGAGACCCTCGTCCGGAACTGTCATGGCATCGCTCCCGCACTAAGGTGAGTCTGACTCCGGAAACGATACACTAAGCTGAACCGGACTCATCTTATGGAGGTGCTGGTGCCGTCCACCCGTCCGTTGCGCGCCGACGCGCGACGCAACCGCGATGCGCTCCTCGCTGCCGCGCGGGAAGCGTTCCTCGCCGGAGAGGCCGACGCGCATGTCGACGAAATCGCCAAGCGGGCCGGGGTAGCTGTCGGCACGCTCTACCGGCATTTCGAGACGCGCGAAGCCCTCGTCGAGGAGGTCTACCGGCAGGAAGTCGACCAGTTGTGCGCTCTGCCATCTCAACTGCTTGAGCAGTACGCGCCAGACGAGGCGTTGAGGTATTTCCTGCTGGGGTTGGTGGATCACGCGGCGGTCGGCAAGGGGATGGCGGTCGCGCTGGAGAGCATCATGGCGACGGATTCGCCGGTGTTCGAGGACGCCCGAGCGCAGATGGCTGGTGCGCTCGACGAGTTGCTCGACGCCGGTGCCGCGGCCGGCGCGCTCCGCGCTGACATCGGCGGACGCACTGTGCTGCGCGCGCTCGGCGGGATTTGCGGGATGCGCGTCGCGGAGGGCTGGAAGGACGAGGCGGTCCGGATCACCGAGGTCCTGCTGGACGGACTGCGATACGGCGCTGCACGGACCTCGTGAACGGCTCGGGAATCCAGCCAGGCCCGAACCGCCGGGCCCAAGCAAAGACCGGCCAGCGGGTCTCGCCGTCGCCGACGAGACCCGCCGAGCCAGAACCGGACCACCGGTCGTCCCCGCAGGTGTTACTTGCCGAGTGCGTCCACCCCGGCCTGCGCGAAGCTCTCGTCCTGCGCACCGGACGGCGCACCGGCCACGCCGACCGCCGCGATCGGGGCGTTGTTCGCGTCCACCGGGACCGCTCCGGCGAGGAACAGGGTGCCCTTGATGTCCTTCAGGGTCGGGGCCTGCTGCAGCCGGCCGGTCAGCTCGGAGGTCTTGGCGTTCCACGAAACCGCGGTGAACGCCTTCTCCTCGGCCGACGAGTACGACTGCGGACCGGCGCCGTCGCCGCGCAGCGTGACGATGGTGTTGCCGTCGCGGTCGACCACCGCGACCGACACGTGCTGGCCCGCCTTCTCGGCGGCGGTGAGCGCGGCCTGCGCGGCCTTCTGCGCGGCGGCGATCGACAGGTGAGTGGTCTGGACCAGACCCTTCGGCGCGGCCTGAGCCGGAGCGGCGGCGGGGGCGGCCGACGCGGCCGGGGTGGCGGCGTTGGCGGCCAGCGCGCCGGTGGTGGCGGCTCCGATCACGGCGAGGCCGCCGACGACGGTGGCGATGCGGGTCTTGGCGGTGAAGTTCTTCATCGGGTGCTCCTTGGCTTGTCCGGCTTGCTGCATTCATCGTGCGGCCAGGACCCCCTTCACCGGATCGGAGTCTCGGCTCGCCTCGCGGCGCGGAACGGCCGACACTCAGGTCATCCGATCGGCTGATGCCGGCCGGGTTCGCACAGGTCAGGCTCCACAGCGGACCGAAACGGAGGTGGCGATGACTGATCGGGACGCGCGGTGGCTGGCCGCGACCATGCACACGGCGTTCTTCCTGCTGCTGGTCGCGTCGATCGTGCGCTTCCTCGACCACCATCACGGAGAACCGGCCGCGCCCTGGGTCATCGCGCTGACCGGCTGCCTCGCCGCGGTCTACGCGGTCGGCCTGGTGCTGCGGGTGACCGGTCCGGAGCAGGTGACCGTGCCGTATCTGGCCTGGCTGACCGTCGTGACCGTGCTGTGGGTGGTGCTCGTGCTGCTCGCGCCGAGTTTCGCGTGGTGCGCGGTCCCGCTGTTCGTCACCGGCCTCCGCACCCTGCCCACCGGACCCGCGTTGGTGCTGGTGACGCTGGTGACCGCGCTGGTGGTGCTCTCCCAGAACCGGCTCGCGAGCGGCTTCGACCCGAACCTGACCATCGTGCCGGTCGCCGTCGCCGCCGTGACCGCCGCGGTGATCACGTACCTGCGGCGGCAGGCGGTGCGGCTGCGGGAAACCGAGCGCCGCGCGGGAATGCTGGACGAACGGCAACGGCTGTCCCGCGAGATCCACGACGCACTGGCGCAAGGTCTGTCCAGCCAAGCGATGCTGCTGCAAGCGGCCGACCGCGCGTGGGCCGACCCGGACCTGGCGCGCGAGCATTTGCATGCGGCACAACAGATCGGCACGCGAAACCTGGCCGAAGCCCGCGGTCTCGTGCAAGACCTGGCCCCGGCCGATCTCGACGGGCACTCGGTCGAGGAAGCGCTGCGCAACGTCGCCGAACGCGAACCGCGGCCGGTGCGGGTCCAGGTCGACGGGCCCGCGCGGCCGTTGCCGAGCCGGGTGCAGTCCACTTTGGTCCGGATCGCGCAGGGCGCGCTGGCCAACGCGCGCGAACACGCGGACGCGTCGGAAGTGGCGCTCACCCTCACCTACCTGGACGATGAGGTCGTGCTGGACATCACCGACGACGGCCGGGGTTTCGACCCGGCTGCCCCGAGCGCCGACGGCCGCGGCCACGGCCTGCCCGCCATGCGCGCGCGGGCGACGCAGCTCGGCGGCCGGTTGACCGTCGAATCCGCGCCCGGGCAGGGCACCGCCATCTCGGCCGCGATCCCGTTGGGACCCGACCATGTCTGACGATCAGCCCATCCGCGTCGTGCTCTGCGACGACCACGCCATGGTCCGGGCCGGGCTGCGCGCGTTGCTGGCCGGCGCGGGCGGGATCGAAGTCGTCGGCGAAGCGGCGACGGGGCAAGAGGCGCTCAACCTCGCCGCCGCGTTGCGGCCGGATGTGGTGCTGATGGATCTGCAACTGGGCGACGGAATGGATGGCGTCGAAGCGATCCGGCGGCTCCGCTCGACTCCGACGCCGCCGCGAGTGCTGGTGCTGACCACATATGACACCGACGCCGACATCACGCGGTCCATTGAGGCCGGTGCGACGGGATATTTGCTGAAGGCCGAGTCCGCCGACGAGCTGTACGCGGCGATCCGGTCGGCCGCGGCGGGACGCACAGCGTTGTCGCCGCCGGTGGCCGACCGGATGATGGCCCAGTTGCGTGCACCGCGGCCGACGCTCACCGACCGCGAGCGGGACATTCTCGAACAACTCGCGCAGGGATTGGGGAACCGGGAAATCGCGCGACGGCTGTTCATCAGCGAGGCGACGGTGAAGACGCATTTGGGGCGGATTTACGAGAAACTCGGCGTGGACACCCGGGCCGGTGCGGTCGCGGTGGCCAAGGAACAACGGTTGCTGTCATGAGGTTTTCGGCGTAGCGCGCATTCCAATGTAGACACACGGGCTCCCGTCGGCGAGTTTCGAGAAGACCACCGGCACCGGGTTCGCACCGAAGTTTTTCCCGCAAGCGGCGAATACCGTTTCGGTCACCGGCACCAGTTTCGCTTCCAACGGCGGCGAGAGGTCCTTCATCCCGTCCACGAACTCGTACCTGATCCGCGCTGTGCCGTCATCAGCCCGGCTGATTGTGGTGATCACGCCTTCCCGTACGTATGTCCCGACCAGCGGCGTGATGTCGACGGCGGGCGGGTTGATCGGCGGTGCGAACGGCGCTGGCATCTCAACGTCGGCCAGTTCGCGCAGCAGTTCGCTGAACAGCTCGTGGTACAGCCGGTCGAAGTCGCCGCCGTTGGTCAGCAGCACGACCGCCACTCCGGCGTGCGGCACCACTCGCAGGAACGAATGCTGCGCGACGGAACTGCCGTCATGTCCGAACCCGGCGACGCCGTTCCAGTCGTAGAGCGTCCATCCGAGGCCCCAGCCGTCGGCGGAAACGGTCCACTTGTCCGGGCTGTCGACTACCCGGCGCTGCATCAGCTCGACCGCGTCACTGGACAGCACGCGCGTGCCATCGGCCGCGACCCCGCCGTCCAGGTGCATCTTCGCGAAGCGTGCGACATCGCCAGCGGAGATGATGACGCGGCCGTACGGTCCGGCTGAACGCGGCATCAAATCCCAGGCGGGCGTGGGTTCCTCGCCGAGATGGCTCATCGCCACGCGGAAGCGCAGAGCTTCCTCGGGCAGCGTCATCGAGTGCTCCAGCCCGAGCGGGGCGAACAGCAGGTCTTTCACCGCCTGGTCCCACGTCTTGCCGGTCACGACCTCGATGACCCGGCCCAGCACGGCGTACCCGACGCTGCTGTAGGACAGCGCGGTGCCGGGCGGGCAGTCCAGCGCCACCCCGGCGGCGGCCTCGACGTAGCGGGCGAGGCAGTCGTCGCCGCGGCCGGAGTCGTAGGTGAAGTCGCAGGTCAGGCCGCCGGTGTGGCTGAGCAGCTGCCGGACGGTGATCTGCTCGGTGGCGGCCGGGTCCGGCGTCGCGAATTCCGGCAGCAGCTTGACGATCGGGGTGTCGAGGTCCAGCGCGCCCGCGTCGACCAGGTTCAGCACGACGGTCGCGGTGTAGGTCTTCGCGAGCGAGCCGGACAGGAACACCGAGTCGGTGGTGACCTCGACGCCGGTCCCTCGATGCAGGACGCCGCTCGCGAGTTCGTGCACCTCTCCGCCGGCCAGCACGGCCAGCGAGGCGCCCGGAACGCCGCGGGCGGCGCGCAGAGTGTCGAGCCGCTGCTGCCAGTGGGCATGGTTGAAGGACATCAGTTCTCCCCAGTGGGATATTTCGGGCAGGACGAAATCGCCGGACGGATTCGCCAGGCGCGTGGTGAAGCCGGATTTACTTGCGGTGCAAGGCTTCGCGCCGAGCACGCCATTCGACGGCGAGCTCGGGCATCCGCTCGGCGAGGAACTTCGTGAACTCCGCGAGTTCTTCCAGCCGGGCCCGCCGTTCCGCGGGCTGGCCGGTCATCGCGTCCAGCCCGCGTTGTGCCAGCGCGCTGAGCGAGGCGTACTCGGATTGGTTGTCGAGCAGCCGCAGCCACACGTCCGGGGCGAGCCGCACGCGGTCGACCCGTTCCCCGGCCGTTCGCGTGCGCTGGATCCAGGACCACTCTTCGAGTTCGCTGATCGCGCTGGTGACCGCGCTGCGGCTGGCCCGCAGCGCGCTCGCGAGTTCGGCGATCGTCTGCTGCTGCGGATCGCAGAGCAGCAGCCAGCCGATCACGCGCCCGGTCATCGGCGTCATGCCGTACTGCCGCGCGAAGTGGCGGCCGGCGTCGTCGGCGAACGCGAGTTCCCAGTCCTCGTCCATGCGGCTCAAGTTAGCGGAATGACTGAGATAACGCAAATCTCCGTCATTTCAGATGTGTGACGCCTTGCGCGCCACCCCGGCGAGCAGCAGCGACTCGCTGGCCGCGCCGAGGAGGAGCGGCTGGTCGTTCGGGCCCGCCTCCTCCGGATGCCACAGCGGGGTCCAGGTGACGCCGGGTTCGAGCAGGGCGAAGTCCCCGAACAGGCCGGTGATCTCGGCCCGGCTGCGGTAGACGAGATCGGTGCCCGCCTCGGCGTAGCGCTCCTTGGCGTCGGCGAGCAGCTGCTCGCAGTGCGGCGGGACGCCCTCGGCGGTGACGTGGGACAGCGCCAGGTACGAGCCGGGAACGAGGAGATCGCGGTAGGCGGCGACGACGCTGGGTCCGAGGTCTTCGGTGCGGCCGCTGCCCGGAGCGGGCGGCAGCCCGAAATGCAGGACGGAGATGAGCAGCAGCGCGATCGGCCGGTCGAGGTCGATGACGCCCGAGCCGGCGAGCAGGGACCACAGCCGCGGCGGGTCGCGCAGGTCGGCGTGCAGGGCGACGTGCCGGGCGGGGTCGCCCTGTTCGCGCAGCAGGCTGGTGGAATGCGCGACGGCGACCGGTTCGCAGTCGACGTACGCGACATTCACCTTTCCGGGGGCGATCTGCTCGGCGATTTCGTGCGCGTGCCCCATCGTGGGAACGCCGGAACCGAGGTCGACGATTTGGTGTATTCCCGCGCGCACCAGATGCCGGACCGCCCGGTGCAGAAACCGCCGGTTGGCCTGAGCGATCGGGCGCACCATCGGATAATCGCGCAGCATGCGTTCGGCGAACTGCCGGTCGATTTCCCAGTTGGCGGTTCCGCCGAGGTAATAGTCGTAGACGCGGGCCACGCTGGGGCGGCTGAGGTCGATCCCCGGCGGCGGAAAGGGCTCGTGTTCCAGGCCAGTCACCAGTTTCTCCTCGTGGTCGACGGCGCGGGATCAGCGTAGCCGGTCTCCGGGCCGCCGGACAGCGGGCGTACGGGTGCTGATCAGATCCGCTTCGGCTTCTTCGAGAAGAATTGCCGATTCCTCCGCCGAAAGGGCGACACTCGAAAGGGATTCCCACGATTGCAGATCGGTGTCGTAGGTTTCGGACTCGTTCATGAACGTCTGGACGCCATTCGACGTTTCGGCGAAGGAACGGTCGAGCTTGTTGTTGGCGAACTGCAAAATCGTGAAATCGGGGCCGACGTGCAACGGGCCTTTGTCGAACGGCACGAACCGGATCGTCGCACCGGGATGGTTGCGGGCCAGGCCGAGCAGATGCCGGACCTGGCCGAGCGCGACGTACGGGTTGTCCGTGCGCGCCCGTGTCAGCCGGTGGACCGCGCTTTCGCTGAGAATGAACTTGTACGTCCGCTCCGGGTAGTCGTCGAGGAGTTTGGCCCGCAGCTTGCGTTCGTGCACCGCGTCCGTCACGTCGGTGCGGCCGTAGGCCTGGAACTGCTCCATCATGTAGTCCTCGGTCTGGAGCATTCCGCTGATGCGCTCGCCGGTCCATTTCAGGACGATCGCGGCCTCCTGCTCGGCCTCGAACACCGGATGGAACCAGGCCGGGCTGGCCGCGAGGCGGCGGGCGTTCCACACCCGGTCGGCGCGGGAGGCCTGGTTGTACTGCCGCATCGTCGCCGCCTCGGCGGGCGCGACCTCGAGGATGTCGATCCATTTGTCGAGCAGGTGCGGGTGGACGCGGGTCCGGCCGCGCTCCATCTTGCTGATGTTCGGCTGCGTGTAGCCGAGGGCGTCGCCGAGTTCGCCCTGGGTCAGCCCGCGTTCGACGCGGGCGGCGACGAGAAGTTTGCCCAGTTCGACAAGCTGGGCCTCGACGGAAAGCCGGCTCACGAGGCGCGAGCCGTCCGATCGGGGAAGGGGGCGATACCGTTGCCGGGCACGAAAGCATAGTAGTCCTAGCATTCCTCCCGGCCAAGACGGGCGGAGCCCGTGCGGTCGTCCGGAACGTGTTTCGGGCGGGGGGACCGGGATGATGATCTGTCAGCGGTCGAACTGCCCCTCGCGCAGTGCGCCGGCGAAGGCCTCCCATTCCTGATTGTCGAAGACGAGCGCGGGGGAACGGCCGATCTTGGAATCCCGTACCGCGACAAGATCGGGATCGCTCAAATTCACTTCGACGCAGTCCCCGCCGTTGCCGCCGCACGCCGAAGGCCGCTGCCAGGCGGTGGCGTCGAGCGAAGAACTCACGGTGTCCGGATCGTAAGAACTCATGGTTTCTTCCTTGTCAAGCCGTTGTCTTTCGCTGGCATATTCAACTCAGGATCGAGGATGGAATATGCCGAAGCAAGGCGCGGACTTGCACAATCCCGAAATGGGCCGATAGGTTCACCTGTTTGGCGTCGGGCCGGTTTTCTCGCGGTGATCGAGGGGATGCGGGCTCCGTCCTGTTCATGGCCGGGATTTGTCCAGTGCGGCAGGGTTATTGGCTGATCGGCAGCATTCCGGCGAGCCGGATCCGGGGTCGCTGGAAGCCGTGGCGGCAAGGCAGGTAAGAATATTCTGGCTCAGCCCGGAAGGCATGCATATTCCAGTCGGCAGATGCCTTCCGGTGAGCGATGAGCGGGGGACTTCGCGTCAGGTTGGCTGAATGTCAATGTTGGCCCAGCGGTCCGGTTTCCGCGAGAAAATCACTGGTCAGGACTCTCGGTCGCGTCCGGCTGCTCCGCGGTGGCAGTTCTTCTTGATCCTTTCTCGTCAATCGATGCTACCACTCTTGTGAGTGATGAAAAGTGGTTCCCGATGCGCTACTAGTCGCCGCTGACATCGAGGTTTCCGGGCGTTTTTGTCCCGTGCCGATGCACGCGCGAGTGAAGGACGACGCGGACGTTTATCCAGGCGAGTGCAGGTCGGCGTCTGATTGGACGCGTGCGAACCGGAGTTCGGCCCGGCAGTTCGTTTTCACCGAAGTTCGCACAAGCGCTGGGCCGAACCGGTGGACTGATATTACGCACTGTAGTTCGTCGTGTCTCTTTACCGTTAATCGACCGCTGGGCGCCGCTCGGCGAGACGACCGTCAGTGGCTATCGAGGTCGGTGTGCGCTCGTGGCCAAGATGGGAACTATCGAACCGCGCGCCCGGGGAGACAGGTGTGGCCCCCTGCGGGAACAGGGGGCCACGGGATGTCTGAAACTCGCTGCTACGCAAAGGACCAGACGAAATGACTCTACCGCTGGGGAACACCGGCCCGCTAGGCGACGACCGCGCCGGGCGGGTGGAACGCGTCGACTTCGGCGCGGCCGTCGCACCGGCCCGCGGCGGGCGGCGGATCGCCACCCGCGACGAGATGCTGGCCGCCGCGACGAAAGTCTTCGCCCGCCGAGGTCCGGGACGGCACCGCAAGCCGGTCGCGCGGGGCCGGTGGGTGTGCGCGGCGTCCGGTGCGCTGGCCTGGGTGACGCCCGGGTTGTGGGCTTGCCTGCAAGTGGCCTTCGCCGCGAGCGTGATCAGCGCGGTGGTGCTGCTGATCAGCCCGGTGATCGGGTTCGCGGTGGCCGGGCTGGTGCTGATCTGCAGCACGGTGCTGTTCAACCAGACGCGGCCGAGCCATCGCCGGTAACGGCTTGTTTTCCTTGCGCCGCAGACGATCTCCGCTGCGGTGGAGGTCGTGCCGGAGTTTGAGTTGTCGCTCTGCTTAGCCAACCGGGACTGTGGCACATTCGCACGCTCGTGATCGGGCTGGCGGCGGAACTCGCGCGCCAGAACTGCTTACCGGCCTCGTCGAAGGCCGTGCCGTCGCGAAGATTGTGTACGGCGTGGAATTGGCCTGGTGCTTCGATATTCCCGGGGAGAAGGGCGTCCGGGCCGGACGGGAGACCGCGGTGTTCGCGCTGCGGGAACGTCCGGACGGACTGATCAGCTTCCGCCTCGCGGCCCGGCGCCGATCTTGTCGGCCGTCCAGGTCCCGTCGATCGCGTCCCACCCGGTGCGGCGCACGCTCGATCACGGGCTTGTCGTGACCCTGAACGCCGACGATCCACGACTCTGGACGGCGAGTACCTGGCGGTCGCGACGACGCTCGGTTTGCGGACGGCTGCGTTGGCGAGGAATGCCGTGGAGGCTTCGTTCCTGGGGGAGGCGGAGTTGCTGGCGGAGATCGACTTGGCGGCGCTGGAAGCTCACGCGGAGACGAGTCGCCCGGAGAATTCGGCCGGTCTCCGCGACCAGCGCAGCGTGCACGAAGCGCGAGAAAGTTCACCCGGTAAGGTGGCGATCGTTGTCCACAGCCAGGGAGCAGGGTATGACGGCTGTCCACGCCGACATCGATTCGACAGTGCCGGAAGAGGACCGCCGGAAGCGGGCTCTGCCGGTAGTGCTCGCGTCGCTCGGGCTCCTCGTCGTGTTCCTGATCGGCGCGTGGGCGGCCTGGTTCTTCACCATCGACGACGCGTTCATCAGCTTCCGCTACTCCGCGAATCTCGCGGACGGGCACGGTCCGGTGTGGAACCTGCGGGGGCAGCCGGTCGAGGGCTTCACGAACTTCGCCTGGGTCGTGTGGGGTGCGCTGGGCTCGGTGCTCGGCGTCGCGCTGCCGCTGTTCACGAAGCTGACCTCGCTGGTGATCGGGCTCGCCACGCTGGCGATGCTCCTGCGCGAGGGACACCGCCGCGCCGGGATGCTGGGCCTGCTCGTCGGGGCCGGCGCGTACGTCGTGTTCCTCCCGACCTACTTCCACATCACCGGCGGCCTCGAAACCGCCGCGTTCGCCGCGGTGCTGCTGCGGGTCGTCGTGCTCGGGCTCCGGGTGCTCGACGGGACGCGGGTGCGCGCGTGGGAACCGCCTGCCCTGCTGGTGCTGCTCGGCATGATCCGCCCGGAGGGCGCGCTGGCCGCGCTGCCGGTCGTCCTGTGGTGGCTGGTGCGGCAGCGCGGCCGGGCGCAGTGGCTGTGGACGGCGGCCGCGGCGCTGGTCGGCGCGGGCTATTTCGGCTGGCGTTGGCAGTTCTACGGACAGCTGCTGCCCAACACCTTCTACGTGAAGTTCGGAAACCTCTCGCTCGGCTGGATCTGGACGAAGCACACGACGCTGGTCCTCCTGCCGTTGCTGCTGCTGACCCTCTCGCTGCTGTTCCGTCGGGCAACGCGCGCGGTTGGCGTACTGCTGGTCGTCACTGTTGGTGTCACGTACGTGACGTATGCGGTCTCCGGTCCGACGATGGACTACCTAGACCGCTTCGCTGACCACGCGGTGCCGGTGCTGTGCCTCGGCGCCGCGCTGGCCGTCGGGACGCTGGGCAGCCGCGTGGCCGGCTCGGTGCTGGGCGCGGTCGCCGTCGGATGGTCCGCGTGGGCGGGCGCGACGGCACCGGACCTCGGCGCGATCACCAACTACGGGCCGGACCTGCAGCGCGCGCACATCGCGATCGGCAAGGGCCTCGCGAAGGCGGAAGTCCCGGCCGCGAACCGCACCCTCGCCGTGACGGACGCGGGTGCCATCCCGTACTTCAGCGGCTGGGAATCGATCGACTACATCGGCCTCAACGACCGCGCGATCGCCCACGGAGCCAACCCGACCGACGTGGTCGCGAACGCTCGCCCGACGGTCGTCGTGGTGACCTCGGCGGTCCCGGAGCCGACCGAGGGCCGGTACGGCTTCGACCTGGCGCGCGGCACTGCCGGGTATGTGCGGGTCAATTCCGTGCAGCTGCGCGAGGGTTACTGGCAGGTGGTTTACGCGCTGCCGCAGTACGCGGGGACGGTCGGCTCGCACGTCCAGGAGGCGGTCACGGAGGCCGCGCCGGCTAATGATCCTGGGCAGCCGCAGGATACGGTCGAACGCTGGCTGAACCGGTTGCGGCGGCAGTTGCCGTTCTGATCGGCTCCGGAGCGCTGACCTGCTTCAGCAAAGTCAGCGCCTCCTCCGAAGCCGACCCAGCCGGAGTCGTGCACACGATCAGCACCTGCTCCGGCGACCGGGCCACCGACAGCGTCTGCTGTGTCACGCTCACCCGCCCGACCACCGGATGCCGCAGTTCGTACGAGTCGGCGTCACAGGGTCCGACCCGGTGGTCTCGCCACAGTGAGACGAACTCCGGGCTCTTCATGGTCAGCTCGCCGATCAGTTCGGCCAGCAGCGGGTCGTCCGGGTGCTTTCCGACGGTGATGCGCAGGTTGCCGACCACTGCGCGGGCCTTGCGTTTCCAATCCACGTACAGCTCGCGGCAGTGCGGGTCCAGGAACAGCATCCGGCTCAGGTTGGGGCGTTGGGCCAGGTCCAGGTGCCCGGCCAGCAGGGCATGGCCGAGGGTGTTCCAGGCCAGGACATCGGTGCGGCGGCCGAGCACCAGCGCGGGAACGCTGTCGACTGCGCGCAGGAGGTCGCGCGTTTCGTCGGCCAGCTTTTCCGGGCGTGGGCGGCGCGGTTGGGGAGTGCGGCGCGCCGCGTCGGCGAGGCGGTCGAGGTGAGCGCGTTCGTGGGTGTCCAGTTGCAGGGCCCGCGCGATCGCGTCGAGTACTTCGGGTGACGCGCCTCGGGAGAGTCCCTGCTCCAGCCGCGTGTAGTACGAGACGCTGACGCCGGCCAGGTGCGCCAGCTCTTCCCTGCGCAGGCCAGCGACTCGGCGGCGCGGTCCGACGTCCGCCAGGCCGACGTCGGAGGGTCGCAGCCGGGCGCGTCGTGCGTGCAGGAAGTCGCCTAGCGGGCCAGCGGTCATGGATTCCACTATCCGCCGCGGGAGATATCACTGCCACACCCTGCGCGGGGTAGGAAAACGCGGGAGTGGTCCGGGGTCGCTCACAAGCCCAGGCTCGGTCTCATGGACGAGATCATTCTGGGCGACGTCACGGTCACCCGCGTCAAGGAGTTCTCCGGGTCGGTCGAGATGCGCCCGGACCAGTTCTTCCCGGACAGCCCGGCGGGCTCGTGGGACGAGCACCGCGGCTGGCTGGCCCCCGATTTCTGGGATCCGGAGACCGGCGAATGCCAGTCGGCGATCCAGTCCTGGCTGCTGCGCAGCGAGGGCCGCACGATCCTCGTCGACACCGGCGTCGGCAACCACAAGGACCGGCCGTACGCGCCGGTGTGGAGCCGCCTCGACACCGGCTACCTCGACCGCCTCGCCGCCGCTGGTATCTCACCCGAGGACGTTGATGTCGTCGTCAACACCCACTTGCATATCGATCACGTCGGCTGGAATACCCGCCTCGACGGCCGCGCCTGGGTGCCGACCTTCCCGAACGCCACCTACCTGATGCCGTTGCGGGACTTCGAGTTCTGGGACCCGGCCAACGAAAACGAGACTGTGCTCGGACGCGGGAACCAGAACGTTTTCGAGGACAGCGTCGCTCCGGTGCACCAGGCCGGTCAGGCTCGGCTGTGGGACGGGACGTACCGGATCGACAAGAATCTGCGGCTCGACCTCGCGCCGGGGCACACTCCCGGTTCGTCCGTCCTGACGCTGGACTCCGGCGGCGACCGGGCGCTGTTCGTCGGCGACCTCGTGCATACCCCGTTGCAGATCGCCGAGCCGGAGACCAACTCCTGTTTCTGCGAGGACCCGGCCGAGGCGCGGGCGACCCGGCGCGCGCTGCTCGGCCGGGCCGTCGAGGACAACGCGCTCCTGTTCCCGGCGCACTTCCCCGGTTCGGGCGCGGCGGAGGTCGAACGGGACGGGACGAAATTCGCGATCAAGAAGTGGGCCGGGTTCTCCCGGATCTCCTGAAGGAAGTGATTCTTGTGTCTCAGCAGGACAATCCGGTCGTCGAGACCGGGGAGGGCGCGGTCCGCGGCCAACGCGGCGCGGCGGGCGAGCTCTACCGGGCCATCCCTTACGCGGCCGCTCCGATCGGTCCCGGCCGGTTCGCTCCGCCTGCCCCGCATCCGGGCTGGTCCGGACTCCGCGACGGGACCCAGCCGTCGCCGACCGCTCCGCAGCCCGTCCGCGACTTCGGCCGTCTCGACCTGACCCCCTACTTCGGGCCGGGATGGGTTCCTGGCGAGGAGTATCTGACGGTCGACGTTCGTACGCCAGCCGCGGACTCTGGTCACCGTCCAGTGATGGTTTTCGTGCACGGCGGCGGGTTCGTCACCGGGTCGACCCGCGCCGCGCTCTACGACGGCAGCGCCTTCGCCCGCGAGGGCATCGTCCTCGTGACGGTAAACTACCGGCTCGGCATCCCGGGTTTCCTTGCCCTGGAAGGAGCACCGGACAACCGTGGGCTGCTCGACGTTGTCGCCGCGCTCCGCTGGGTGCGCGATTCGATCACCGCGTTCGGCGGGGATCCGGGGAATGTCACGGTGTTCGGGCAGTCTGCGGGGGCGACGCTCACCGGTGCGCTGCTCGCGACCCCGGAAGCCAACGGGTTGTTCCGGCGCGCGATTGTCCAAAGTGGAAGCGGCACTGGTGCGTTCACTCCGGAGCAGGCGCGACGGGTTACGGCGGCTGCTGCCGCGGCGTTGGGTGTCGAACCGACCGCAGCGGCGTTCGCTGAGATCCCAGACGAGCGGTTCTTGGATATCTTGCCCGCGCTGGCCGGGCTGGATCTGCGGACCGCCACGGCGGCAGACCCGCTCGCTGGGCTCAGCCCGTTCAGCTTGGTCCTGCCGGTGCAGCCTGCCGACAGCCTGGTCGGCGACGTCGATCTGCTGATCGGCACGAATACCGAGGAGGGACGGCTTTACCTGGTACCGCAGGGAAAATCGGACGACGCCGCCGATCAGTTGGGTGAGCTGTTGTTCGGAGCTGGCACCACTCGCATGGCACGAGCGCACGCTGAGATCTCACCTGGCCGCACTTACGTCTATTCGTTCGGGTATCGCTCCACTGCTCTGGACGGTCGGCTCGGCGCCGCGCATACCGTCGAGCTGCCGTTCGTCTTCGACCTCGCCGATAAACCCTGGCTGCACGGCGACACCGGCCTGCTCGGTCCGGACGCCGCTCCGGCTGGTCTCGCGGCGGAGGTGCATGCCGCCTGGGTGGCGTTCGCGCGGGAAGGCAAGCCGGGCTGGGCGGCGTATGACCCGCAACAACCTGAGACGCACCGCTTCGGAGGCTGAAACTCACCGCGCCGCGCGAAGCTCGGCCTGATAACTCCCCGGAGTCTGGCCGAGGATCGCGGCGAAGGTCTCGATGAAGCTGGTCGGGTTGGCCCCCCCGCATCGCAGCGCCGTGTCGGTGACCGAGCGGCCCTGCCCGAGATGGACCAGCGCGTGCTGGACGCGCAGTTGCGACCGCCACTGCGAGAAGCTCATCCCCAGCTCGCCGCGGAACAACCGGCTCAGCGTCCGCTCGCTGGCCCCCACGGTCCGGCCGAGTTCGCCGAGGGTGGCGGACTCGGCCGGGTTCCCGCGCAGGAGATCGGTGACCGCGCGGAGCCGGTCGTCGGCTGGTTCTGGCAGGTACATCGACTGCTCGGGGAGTTCGGTCAGCTCGTCGACCAGCACCCGGAGCAGCCGGTCGCCGACGTCCGGGCGCAGCGTCGCGCCGCCGGTCAGTTTCAAGACCGCGGCCCGCAGCAGCCCGGACACGGTGAACACCGTCGGTGTGGAGGGGAGCGCGGAGCACAGCTCGGCGGGCACTTCGAGGATGCTGAGCTCGGTCTCGCCGTAGGCGCGGTGGCCGTGCTCGAAGCGGGGCGGCGTCCACGAGATGCGGTCCGCTGGTGCGACCCAGGTGCCCCGCTCGGTGGTTGTGGCCAGCAGCCCGCTCGCCGCGTACAGCAGCTGTCCCCGCGCGTGCTGATGCGCGGCGACCCCTTCCCCGTGGGCCAGCGACCAGCGGCCCTGGATGGGATCGTCGCCCGACCAGCAGAGGTGGCGGCGGTTCGGCATCGGTTCCCAGGATACCGGAAAACGGCCCGCTGGTGATCTTGGCGGGATACCGGTATCCGCTGTCCGGTGGGCGGTGGCGGCGCGCCCTGCCGCCGGGAGATGCTGGCTGGACGAGCCTAGTGCCTGGGAGATTCCTTGTGACGGAAGAAATCCGCGCCGCCGACCGGCAGGCGATCACCGACTTGATGACCGGCTGGATCCATCGCGACCGGGAGCACTGGGACGCCTTGGCGAACCTGTTCCACGAGGACGCGACCCTGACGATCCTGTGGTTTTCCGGTCCGGCCAAGGACTTCGTCGACGGATCGCGCCGGATGAGCGGCGGACCGTTGCGCAGCAAGCACTTCATCGGTTCGCCGGTCATCGAGGCGGTCGGCGATCGCGCCTTCGTGGAGACCAACGCGATGCTCGTCGCCGACCACCTCGAATGGGGGCTGGGCGTGACTGTCCACAATAGATTCCTTGACCGGGTCGAGCGTCGCGACGGAGTCTGGCGCATCACGCGCCGCGATTCCGTCTACGACATGGGAGGCTTCACTTATCCGTACGGATTTCGACCGGCCGACGACCTCGACCCGCGACGCCATCCACGCGAGTACGCCGCGTTGGCATATCTGCTGGAGCACAGCGGACATCAGGTGCCCGACACCTGCCCCACCCGCTTCAGCAAGCGCGAACAAGAGATCCTCGAAGAAGGCCAGGCCTGGTTGACGGGAGTTTCCGCATGACGCACAGCCCGCTCCGCGATCCGATCGTCAATGCCGTCATCGACAAGCTCGTTGCCGCACAGCAATATCCGGCGGACGACCCGCGTTCCGGCCTCGAACGTGATCCGCACGAATACGGTGAATACGGCTTCTCGGTCTCTCCGGAACAAGGCGATCTGATCTATCTGCTGTGCCGGGGAATCCGCGCCACCCGGACCGTCGAATTCGCCACCTCGGTCGGCATGTCGACGCTCTACGCCGCGGCCGCGGTGCGGGACAACGGGGGCGGCACGGTGATCGGCGCGGAGCTGGTCCCGGCCAAAATCGCTGCCGCGCGGCACAATCTCGCCGAGGCCGGGCTCGCCGACTACGCCGAAATCCGCGAAGGCGACGCACGGGTCACATTGCGCGATCTCGGCGGTGAGGTCGACTTCGCCTTGATCGACGGGTGGCTGGGCGCTGAACCGTCGCTCGCCCGCGAGGTCATCGAGTTCGTGGCGCCGCAAATCCGGATCGGCGGCTACGTCATGAACGACAATGCCGAACCCGATTTCCTGGACTACGTCCGCGATCCGGCCAACGGCTTCGTGTCGGTCTCGCTGCCTCTGCACGGCGGAACCGAACTGTGCGTCAAGGTCGGACGTTAATCGCCCTGCTCTACCGGACTGATCTCCAACGGCGCGGCGCTTCCGCCGGCGAGCTGCTGCCGCCGCAGGGTGACGGCGTGGTCGAGCTGCCGCGCCAGATGCGGGACGTTCGCCGAGGTCAGGTACGTCTCCGCGCCGGCGTCGAGCAGCCGCCGGACCGGCCCGTGACAGCTGACGCCGAGCTCCGCGTCCTCGACCTCGGCGAGGACGACCCGGGCCTTCGGGAACTTCGCCCGGAGCCCCCCGATCAGCTGCGGGCTGACCGGCGGCACGAGCAGGACGTCCGCGGTGGCCGGCGCCGAGTGCAGGTCCAGCACGACGTAGTCCGGGCCGAGTTCGGCGGACAGCGACATCCGGGCCGAGGCGGACAGCTTCATCGCGGTGGCGACCACCGTCACGTCGTCGTAGTCCGTACGCGGAGGTTCGGGCCGGGCGCCAGCGCTGGAGATCGTCGCGACCGCTTCGCCGTCCCTGGCGAGGACCAGGTTTTCGCCGGGTCTCAGTGCGTCGATGAGGGCCACGAGGTCTTCGGGCAGAAGGCTGACGTCGATCTGCCGCATGGCTCGCTCGCCGGTCATGACTCGCCCAAATCCGGCCGGAAGTCAACAGCGGGCACAGGCTGTGGCGTCGTCATGGAACTCGATCATCCCACAAACGCGGCACCGCTGTCGGGTCCTTCGCGAAGCCACGGGTGATGGCGGTTTCTCGCCAGCGTTACCCGCCCTGCTCTTCCTACGCTCGGCCAGTGCATTCAGATATCACTCCGCGCCTTCACGGCTCGGTCGTCGGATTCATCTCGCTCGCCGCCGCACTGGGCACCGCGGCCATCTACCCCTTGCAGCCCGCGATCGCCGAGGTCGCCGGCGGACTCAGCACGTCGCTCGGCGCGGTCGGTGTCGCGCTAGCCTGCGGGCCGGTCGGGTACCTGTGCGGACTCGCGTTGCTGGTGCCGCTCGTCGACCAGTTCCCGCCGCGCTACGTCCTGTCCGCGCAGTTCGGCGCACTCGCCGTCGCGCTGGGGCTGAACGCGATCGTCGGCCAGGTGTGGCTGCTCGGGCTGGTGCTCGGCGTGCTCGGCGCGGGTTCGTCGGTCGGCGCCGGGCTGAGTTCGGTGACTGCCCGGCTGACGAGCCCGGACCGGCGCGCTACCGCGCTGGGGATCGTCACCGCTGGTATCTCAGCGGGGATTCTTGCCGGACGCATCGTCGGCGGCTGGCTGGCCGACCTGATCGGCTGGCGCGCGATGCTGGGCGTCTTCGCCGCCGGATGCGCGGTTGTCGCGTTCGCGGTGCTGCTGGTGCTTCCGTCGGTGTCCGGGGCGAGCAATCGGGGCTATCTTGCCACTTTGCGCTCGATTCCCGGGCTGTACCTGCGATACCCGGCGCTTCGGCTCGCGGCGGTCCGGGGCACGCTCTGGTTCTTCGCGTTCTGCGCGGTGTGGTCCGGAATCGCGGTCGCGCTGTCGAAGCCGCCCTTTTCGTATTCCGCCGAACGCATTGGTTTGTACGCTTTCGCTGGCATTTTGGGGATGCTCGCGACGCGAATCGCCGGTGCCTGGACCGATCGCGTGGGCGCGCGCCGGGTAATCCTTTGTGGACTGAGCCTCGCTGGCGTTGCAAGCGCGGCACTAGCCATAGCGTTGCCGAGCACGGTGTCGACGTTGGTCTGCCTGGCTCTGTTCGACGCGGGCCTTTTCGCCGCGCAGGTTGCGAACCAGAGCACGGTGCTGGCGATCGAGCCCAGCGCACCGGCGCGGTTCAACAGTGCGTACATGGTCGTCTATTTCGCCGGCGGAAGCCTCGGCACGGCCTTTGGCGCGACGGCGGCCGAGCGGATCGGCTGGCCGCTGACCGCGCTCGTCACCGCGGTGGTGATCGCGGCCGCGGCTGTCGTCACGCTGCTTGCCCGCGCCCAGAACGCGGAACTGGGAACGCGCGCGACGCGTCGGAGGACCGTATCCGCGGTGCGCGTCGAAAGGACCCATCGGTGAACGACGACTGGCCCGAGCAGGTCGACGGCTGGGAACTCGCCCGGCACGCCCGGGCCAAGGCTTGCCGCAAACGCTTGGCCAACAACGTCACGGTCACCGCGACCTGGGACGACGGTCTCGGCACCGGCCGGGTGGAGGCCTACGTCGAACCGGCGGGGATCGGGCGGACGTTGACCCAGAGCCGCAAGGACTTCCGCGACAAGGAAGCTTTCTGGACCGCGGCGCACTCCGTGGTCGAGATGGCCGCGAACCTGCCTTCGGTGAGCCAAGGACAGGAGAGTCCGGCCGAACTGGTGTTGTCCGGCGACGTCGCGGGGACCGTCGAGGCCGAACCGGGCAGCGCCGGAGTCCCGGAAGCGGAGCTGACGTTCACGCTGGTCGACGGACGCAGCGTGTGCCTGCGCATGTCCGACGAGCAGGCGTTCGACCTGTGCCGCCGCATCGATCGGCTCGAGGATCATGTGTGGTCGGAAGAACGGGAGGAGGGCGCCTCGGAGCCCCTTCCGGAAACCGGTGCCGAGGTGCCGGATACGACAGGGATCCAGTCGAGCCCGGACACCGGTCACGACGTGGTCGCTCTCCTGGACACGCGGTTCGGCGTCGGCGAGGACCACCTGATGGCCCACGTCGACTGGTCGGCCGTGATCGTGGTCGGCGAACCCGCGGTGCGCGGCTCGCTGACGGTCTAGTGGGCCGGGCTTAGGGGCGCAGGTAGGTCAGGGTGTGGTGGGAGACCTGCCGTCCGGTGTCGTCGGTGACCGTCGCGGTGCCGTAGATCGTCCGGCGTCCCGTCCGGGTCAAGGAGGATTCGCAGGTCAGGTCGGACCGCGCGGCGCCGAGGAACGCGGTGGTCATGTTGACCGTGACGGCTGGTTCGTCGGATCCGATGACGGAGAGGATCGCGATCCAGCAGGTGACGTCGGCGAGCGTCATGGCGCAACCGCCCTGCAAAACGTTGCCCGGGCGGAAGAACTCCGGCCGGGCCGGCAGCGAGAGGGTCGCGACGCCTGAGTCGACTGCCTGCACCGTGAATCCCCACCACGGCCCGAACGGACTGCCGTCGATGATTTCCTGAGCCCGTACCGTGTCCACGCACAGAAACATAACATGATTAGGTAAGTGGATGCGGCGAACGAACGAGGAACGCTCCCGAACCACCCGCCACGACCTGGTCGAGGCCGCGCGGCGGCTGTTCGCCGAGCAGGGGTACGCGGGCACTTCGCTGGCCCAGATCGCCGCCGCGGCCGGGATCACCACGGGCGCGGTCTATCACCACTGGGCGAACAAACAGGAGCTGTTCTACGCAGTGGTGGAGCAGGTGCACGCCGATCTGCACCGGGTACTGCAGTCCCGATCCGGCGGCTCAGGAACCCCGCTCGACCGGCTGAAGGCGTCCGGCTCGCTCTTCCTCCGCCGCTGCGCCGACCCGGCCGTGGGACGAATCCTCCTGGTCGACGGCCCGTCCGTGCTGGGCCAGGAAAGGTGGCGAAACCTGGACGAACAGTGGTGGCGCGAGCCGACCGTCGCGTTGCTGCGCGAGGCGGGCGGTTTCGGCGGCGGTGTCGAGGAGTTGGCGGTCGCTTTGCTGGGGTCGCTGACCGCGTTGGGACAGGAGATCGCGGGTGATCCTGGCCCGGCGCGGATTCGGCGGTGCCAGCAGGTGTATCGGACGTTGGTGGATGCGGTATCCGGTCGGGGGAACTGAGATATTACGAAGCTGCGAGAAGAAGCGCAGTCTGCACCGCTTCCTCAATGTGCGCGCTCACCGTCCCGCCGTGCTGCAACGCGTCCTCGGCCAGCTTTTCCAAGCCTCCGAACAGAATCAGCGCACGGACTCGCGACAGCGGAACCCCGCCGGATTTCCGGAATTCGTCGCCGGCCGAGATGGCGCGGGCGACGTTGACGTAGGCGTCGTGGTTCAGGTCGGCGGTGATCGGGGCGTCGATCAGCGGCACGTCGCGGATGTAGCTCAGCATGACCGCGGGCCGGGCGTCGACGACGCCGGTCCAGGCCGTGACGAGCTGGCGGATTTGGGTCTGCCAGGGCGCGGTACGGTCGACCGCGGCGGCGACCTGCGCGGATCCGGTTTCAGCCGCTTCCTTGAGCAGGGCGAGCAGGCAGGCTTCCTTGGAGTCGAAATGCTCGTAGAAGCCGCGGCGGGACGTGTGCGCCCGGCCGACGAGGTCGCCGATCGTGATCTTCGGGAAGCGTTTTTCCGCCAGCAGCGATTCCAACGCGCCGGTGAAGCGGCTCCGGTAGGCGCCGGGGCGCTCGACGGGCGTTTCCGGCTCAGCAGCGCGTGACACCGCGCGGGTCCTTCCTGTCCGCGGTTATTCCGCGATTCTACCAGTCCGCACGCCGGGATATTGCGAAAACGGGGGTGCGCTATCCGGGAAATGTCCGGGCTAATAGGGGGCGGCATTCGGCGGCGCTGGTTGGTCCGGGCGGCAGTGACGGGCGCGACGCTCTGCCAGCGGCTGCGCCATCTCAGTGACATCACCGAAAGACGTTTGGCGGATTGCGGGTACGTTCGGTAGTGTTTTGTTTCAAGCGTCAGATTGGGGAGTCGAGCGCTAGGGGGATCATCAGGTGTTTTCACCGCTTTTCTTCGTGCCGTGCACGAGACGCGGCATGTCTGTGCCGAAGTAGTCATCACCGCAGGTCACCGAGGTCCACGGCGACTGTCGCGGAGCAGGCTGTTCGGGGAAATCAGAAAAAGAATGGCGAAATCAGGACAATGACGTCTGATTCTCTGAAGATCGCCAGGGTGGCTACCCGTATTGCAACCCCAACGCGTGATCATGGCCTGACGTACCGGACATGATCACCACGACGCGGCGCCGGGCCAATGGCGTCCCGGCACCGCGTCTCCACCACGGAAAGCGTGCGTCAGCGAGCCGTAGGACTGATCCAACGACGGAGTAAGTCACTGAAGCCGAAGCACCGCCTGCTCCACCGAAGCGCACCCCGGCTCGTCGATCGGCGGCAGGATATCCGCAGGATCCGCGCACACCCCGCGGATCACGTCCGCCACCCGCAGCAGCAACCCGAGCCGCGGATGGTGCGGCGGCCAAGCGATCCCGATTTCCCGGGGCGACACGATCTCGCTCAACGAGAACCGGGTAACCCCAGGATGACGTTGCCCGAGCGCCAGTTGCGGCACGATCGAATACCCGACATCTGCCGCGACCAGTGGTTCGACCACGTGGATCTTGTCGGTGTCGAAGACCCAGTTCGGCTCGATGCCCTGGCGGCGTAGCTCCGCCGCGACCTCCATTTGTTCGCTCGTCAGGCACACCATCGGCAGGCCGCGCAGGTCCGCCGGCCGGATTCGGGGCACCGACGCCAGCGGGGCGTTTCGGGGGGACAGCAGGATGAACGGGTCGCTGAACAGTTCCAGGCCGTGTGCTTCCCCGCTTTGCAGGGGAAAGATGACGAACGCGATGTCGATTTCGCCGAAGCGCAGCAATTCCTGCAGGCGGACGTCGTCGTCGACCTCGATGGGTTTGACGCGGCACGGGATGTGCTGCGTGCGCATCGCGGCCAGTACCAGCGGCATCACCCGCACCGCGACGCTCGAGAACACGCCGATCCGGACGGTCGGTTCGCGGCCGTCTCGCATGTCCTGGATGTGCCTCGTCGCGGTGCGGAGGATGACCTGCACTTGTTCGGCGGCGTTGACCAGCGCGATTCCGGCGTCGGTGAGCCGCACCTGGCGTTGTCCGGACGTCCGGCGGACCAGCACGACGCCGAGCCGTCGTTCGATCGACGCGATGCGCTGGCTCACGGCGGGCTGGCTGCAGCCGAGCGCGACCGCGGCCGCCGCGAAGGAGCCCTCGTTGGCGACCGCGTACAGCGCTCTCAGCTGCAGCAGCGTGAGACGGCCGTTGTCGGACCAGATCGCGTCCAGCACAACGCGGCCGAGCCGGTTCCGTCGTTCCGCGCCGATCATGGGCTGGCCTCCTTGCCGGGTGGTGCCGGGAAACTCAGGGTTCCCGCATCGGGCTCACCGGGTCCCTCCGGCGAGGCAGAACGCGGCGGCGAGGTCGATCGTGCTGGCCAGATCGGCCAGGTCCGCCACTTCGCCGGAGCTGTGCATGTGCCGGATGGGGATATTGATGACGCCGCACCGGATACCAGCGGCGACAGCTGCCATGGCATCGGCGTCGGAGCCGCTTTCATCGCCGTATGCCTCGATGGTGTAAGGGATTCCGAGTTCTTTGGCCAGCCTGCGCAAGCTGCGCGCCATGGGTTCGTCGGTGACGGCGCCGCGGCCGATCGCCGGGCCGGAGCCGAGCCGGTGGTCGCCGGTTTTGTGTTCGATGCCGTCTTCCGGGATGTCGCTGGCGAAAGTCGTGTCGATCGCGAGCGCGAAATTCGGTTCCGTCGCGTAAACGGCGCCCATCGCGCCGTGGTAACTCGTTTCCTCGCGCACGCTGGCGACGACGGAGATCTCGGCGGTGACCGACGCCGCGGCCGCCGCGCGAGCCGCTTCGAGGACGGCCAGCGCGCCGAGCCGGTTGTCCAGCGCCGGTGCGGCGATCCGGCCGTTGAGCAGGTCGACCGGGGACGCGCCGAACACCACCGGGTCGCCGACGGTGATCACCGATTGTGCGTCGGCTCGGCTGGTCGCGCCGATGTCGATCCACAAATCGGCCATTTTGGGCGACGAATCCTCGTCGTTCAAATGCGGCGGGGAAGTGCCGATCACGCCCGGAATCCGGCCGTCTTCGGCGAGGACCACGACGTGCTGGCCGTACAGGATCGCGGCGTCCCAGCAGCCGATGCTGACCGCCCACAGCCGTCCGGCGTCGTCGATGTGGCTGACGCTCAGCCCGATCTCGTCGATGTGCCCGATCAGCGTGATCCGCGGCGTGCTGCCCGGGTTCAGCACCGCGTGCCCGCTGCCGAGCGGATCGACGTGCACGTCCGCGAATTCCCCCGCCAATTCGACCCAGGCGCGCACCGGTTCTTCCTCGTAGCCGGACGGCCCGCGCGCGGCGAGCAGCGGCAGGAGACGCCGGCGCAACGTGGCGGCGTCGGGCGCGTAGTGCGAGGAACCGTCGGGGTTCGGCATGCTGCTCCTTTTCCGGGGCGGGGTTTTCGGGAGAGATCAGCGCAGCCAGGCGACCCCGGGCAGGAACCCGAACTGGCCGCTGAACCGGTAATTGCCGAGCCGTGCCGAGGTGAAATCAATCCACTTCGGCACGTACATCGACACCCACGGGGCCTGGTCGGTGACCGCGCGGTCCACTTCGGACCACAGCCGGTTCGCCGCGTCCGGGTCGGTGTTGGCCAGCCGCAGGGCTTCGGTCATCCGGGCGTCGACGGCCGGATCGCAGAAGCCGCCGATGTTCGGGCTCGCGTCCGAATTCGGCACGAACGCGGCGCACGAGGTGAGCACTTTCAGGAAATCGCTGGCCGCAGGATAGTCCTGGGACCAGTCGGTCAAGGCGGCTTCGACGTGATTTCCGGAATTCTGGACGAAGGGGAACTGCAATCCTTCGTCCATCGGTTTCAGTGTCGCACGGTACCCCAAATCGGTCAACAGCGTCTGCAGGTATTCGCCCATCGCGATATGCATCCGGTTGTTTCCGGGCACCACCGAAACCGCGGCTCCGGCGGTGCCGGATTCCGCGACCAGCCGCTTCGCTTTCGCGAGGTCGGGGCCGCGCCACGGGCCGCGGCCGTTCGGGGCCGGGTTGCTGGTCCACGGGCAATACTGCTGGTATCCGGGAAGATTCGGCACGAGGATCTGACAGGTCGGGACGGCCAGCCCGGGGCCGCCCGCCTGCAGTACGGCCGAATTGCGGTCGAACGCGTAATTCACTGCTTGCCTGGCCTTGAGATTGTCGAACGGCGGAATCCGCGTGTTCAGCGCCCAATACCAGATGTGCCCGAGCTGGTCGATGTGCAATTGCTTCGGATGGTCGACGCTGACCTCGGTCAACCGGTCCGGCGGAATCGAGTCGACGGCGAGATCGGCCTGGCCGTTGATCACCGCGGTGACCTGGTCGGTCGGTTCGAGGCCGAATTTCTGCACGATCCGGTCCGGGTATCCCTCGGGCGCGGCGAGCGGCGACCAGGAACGGAAGTACGGATTGCGCTTCAGCACGACGCGGTCGGTCGGATCGTAACTCGCCCAGTAGTACGGTCCAGTCGAGCGCAGTTTCGACACGTCCGAACCGACGTCGGCGGGCGGGGTGTCCGCGGGCAGGATCGACGCCAGCGGCTGCCCGAGCTGCTGCGGGAATTCGGGATCCGGCTCAGTCAGGGTGAAAACGATCTTGCCGGTCGTCTCGTCGATCGAGATGCCTTTCGACAGATCGCAGGTTTCCGGGGTGTCAAGGCATTCCTTCGCCCCGGCGAGGACGTCGAACTGCGAGGACGTCGTCGGCCCGTGCACCTTGAACATCCGCTCGAAGGACGCCTTGACGTCCGCCGGCCGGACCTCGCGCCCGTCGCTGAACCGGATCCCGGACCGCAGCGTGAACGTCCACTTGAGACCGCCGTCGGTCGGCTTCGGTATTTCGGTCACGAGATCCGGCGCCACGTGCTGGCCGGTTTCCGGGCCGGACTTGGTGAACGCGGTCAGACCGTCGTAGGTCGCGGTGAAGAGCGTCCACGACGACGTCGAGAAATTGACCATCGGATCGGCCGTGCCGACGTTGCCCGACGACAGCATGACCTCGGTCCCGCCCTGGTGCCCGTGATCGCCGGGCGCGACCGACGTCAGGTCCAGCGTGTCGTCCACCGCGCATCCGCTCGCGCCGAGGAGCACCAAAGCCGCGAGCACCGCTGACCTCCGCTTCATCGCGCCATCCCCTCGCCGTCGACCGGCGGGAGGATCTCCGCCGAGCGGGCGCACACCCGCTGGATGATGTCGATGACCCCGCGAATGAACGCCAGCCTCGGGTGATAGCGCCGCCAGGCGATGCCGACGGTTCGCGCCGGGACCGTGCCGGCGAGGGAAATCCTTCGTACGCCAGGGGTTCGGCCGCCGAGGGTGAGCCGAGGTACGGCGCCGTAGCCGAGGCCGGCGGCGACCATCGCCTCGACGGCGTGGTTGGTTTCCATCTCCAGCACCCAGTTCAGCTCCGCGCCGACGGACGCGGCCCAGGCTTCCATCGGGTCGCGCTGGCCGCGCAGGCCGATCAACGGCAGCCCGGCGAGCCGTCCGGGCGAGACCCGCTCCGCACCGGCGGGCGCGAGCAGCACGAACGGATCGGTGAGGAGTTCCGCGGTGAGCAGCGCCGGGTCGGTGATCGGCAGCTTCACGAACGCGAGATCGATGTCCCCGTTGCGCACCAGCCGTGATACTTCAGTTTGCTGATCTAGTTCTACCAATTCGATCCGGTAGTCGACCGGCTGCCGCCGCAGCGCCGCCATCATCGGCGGGATCACCCGCTCGCTCGCGCTGGTGAACAGGCCGATCCGGACAGTTGCGTTGAGGCCCTTGCGGATCGTCTCCACCTGGCTGACGGCGACCGAGAGGATCCCGCCGACCTGTTCCGCGGCGGCGACCAGGGTGTCGCCCGCTTCGGTCAGCGACACCCGGCGCTGCTGCCGGGACCGGTGCACCAGCAGGACCCCGAGCCCGCGTTCGAGGCTCGCGACCCGCTGGCTTACCGCCGACTGGGTGCAGCCGAGCGCGGTCGCGGCCCCGGCGAACGAGCCGGTCGCGGAGATGGCGATGAGCGCCGCCAGTTGCGGCAGTGTCGGGCGGGCGGATTGGTCGGTGTCGGCGCTAGTCATCGTGAGCGACCTTCGGTTCGGCAGCGGCCAGCGGCACCGCCGGGGCGAGCGGATGATGACAGGCGACCTCGTGCCCAGCGTGTTCCCTGGTCAGCACCGGTTCCGTGGTGCGGCACACGCTGGTGGCGCGCGGACAGCGCGGATGGAACCGGCAGCCGCTCGGCGGCTCCAGCGGGCTGGGCACGTCCCCGGCGAGCGTGGTGTCGCGCCAGTCCGAGCCCGCCGCGGGATCCGGGACCGGCACCGACGCCAGCAGTGCTGCGGTGTAGGGATGCTGCGGTGCCGCGAAGATCTCAGCGACCGATGCCTGTTCGACGATCCGGCCGAGATACATCACCGCGACCCGGTCGGAGGTGTGCCGGACGACGCCGAGGTCGTGCGCGATGAACACGTAGGTGAGGCCGAGCCGTTCCTTGAGGTCGTCGAACAGGTTCAGGATCTGCGCCTGCACCGAAACGTCCAATGCGGACACTGGTTCGTCGGCGACGACGACACGCGGCCGCAGCGCCAGCGCTCGCGCGATGACGGCGCGCTGCCGTTGCCCGCCGGACAGTTCGTGCGGGAACCGGTCCGCGAGTTCGGCGGAAAGGCCAGTCAGGACAAGGAGTTCGGCGATGTCCGCGCGGCTCGCCGGCTGCCGGTGCACGCGCAGCGGCTCGGCGACCGAATCGCCGATCCGGCGGCGGGGATTGAGGCTGGCGTACGGGTCCTGGAAAATCATCTGCACCGAACGGCGGACCGGACGCAGCCCGCGGCGGCCAGTCCGGCTGATCTCGGTGCCGTCGAAGGTGATCGACCCGCTGCTCGGCTGGTAGAGCCGGACGAGACAGCGGCCCAGCGTGGACTTGCCGCAGCCGGATTCGCCGACGAGACCGAGGGTTTCGCCGCGCCGCACGGACAGTGAGACCCCGTCGACGGCCCGCAGCCGTCCGGGGCGGCCGAGCCGATTTCTTCGTACCGCGAACCATTTCACCAGGTCTGTGGTGCTGAGCAGGTCAGCCATCAGGCGGTTCTCTTTTCGTCCGGGGTCGACGCGTGCCGCAGCAGGCAGGCGTCGAAATGCTCCTGAGCCGAAGGCAGCAGAACCGGCCGCTGCTGGACGCAAACGGCTTCCGCGTCCGGACATCGCGGCGCGAACGCACAACCCGGTCCGATGTCGGCCGCCAGCGGGGGCAGTCCCTCGATGGAGGGCAGCCGAGCGGGCCGCGGCATGTCCAGGCGGGGAATGGAACCGAGCAGCCCGACGGTGTAGGGATGCTGCGGCCGGGCGAACAACTGCGCGGTCGGCGCCTGCTCGACGATCCGCCCGGCGTACATCACCTGCACCCGCGACGCGATCCCGGCGAGCACGCCGAGGTCGTGCGTGATCAGGATGACGCTGGTGCCGGTGCGGGCGCTCAGATCCCGGATGATGCGCAGGATCTGGGCCTGCACCGAGACGTCCAGCGCGGTGGTCGGCTCGTCGGCGATGAGGATGTCGGGTTCGCAGGACAGCGCCATCGCGATCATCACCCGCTGCCGCATGCCGCCGGAGAACTGGTGCGGATAGTCCCGCGCGCGGGCCTCGGGGCTCGGAATGCCGACCGTCTCGAGCAGTTCGACGGCTCGGCGCAGGGCAGCTCGCCTGCCAATGCGCTGGTGCTGGCGGATCTGTTCCGCGATCTGCCAGCCCACGCGGTACACCGGGTTCAGCGACGTCATCGGGTCCTGGAAGATCATCGCGATCCGGTCGCCCCGGTAGTCGCGCATCCGTCGCGCGGGCAGGGCGAGGAGGTCCTGGCCGTCGAACAGCACCCGGCCGCTGACGACCGCGTTGCCGTCGCGGATCAAGCCGAGCAGTGCGAGCATCGAGATCGACTTGCCTGAGCCGGATTCGCCGACCACGCCGAGGGTTTCGCCCGCCCGGAGCTCGAACGACACGTCGTCCACCACCCGCACCAAGCCGTTGTGCGTGCGGAACTCCACGGTCAGGCCTTCCGCGGACAGGACTTTCGCGGGCAGGGTCGTCATCGCACTCGGATCCTCGGGTCAAGGGCGGCGTAGCCGAGGTCGACCAGGAGGTTCACCAGCACGACGGTGAACGCGCCGTACAGCGTCACCGCCATCAGCACCGGCAGGTCGAATCGGCTGAGCGAATGGAAGGTGAGGTTGCCGACGCCGGGCAGGCCGAACACCTGCTCGGTGAGCACCGCGGCGCCGCCGAGCATGGCCCCGAGGTCGAGGCCGAACAGGCTGACGAACGGGATGAGCGAATTCCGCAGCACGTGCCGGAACAGCACCCGGGATTCGGAAAGCCCCTTCGCTCGCGCGGTGAGCACGAAATCGGACCGGTCGACCTCGATCAGGTCGGCCCGCAGCACGCGCGCGTACAGCCCGGCGGTGCCGATCGCCAGCGTGATCCACGGGAACAGCAGCTGCTCGAACCACTTCAGCGGGTTGACGTTGATCGGCGTGTAGCCGAGTTCCGGCAACCAGCTGAAGAGGCTGTTGTGCCAGGTGCCCTGGGTAAGCAGGTTAACCACGCCGCCCAGCCAGTACACCGGCAGCGACATGCCGACCAGGCCGAGGCCCATCAGCAGCGGATCGACCGCGCGGCCCCGGAAAACCGCGGCGAGCGTGCCCGCGCCGAGCGCGAGCAGCAGCCAGATCACCGCGGCCCCGGCGACCAGCGACAGCGTGACCGGGATCGTCTTGGCCACCCGGGAAAGCACCGGGCCGCGATCGGTGTAGGACACCAGGTCCCGGTCGACGACCAGGCGCTTCATCATGGCGAAGTACTGCTCCGGCAACGGTTTGTCGAGGCCGAAGTCGGTCCGGATCTGCTCGATCACCTGCGGGGTCGCCTGTTTGCCCGCGATCTGCCGTGCCGGGTCGACGCCCGGGGTCTTGAAGAAGATCAGGAACACCAGGACGCTCACCGCGATCAGCACCCCGGCCGCGGAGAACACCCGGCGGACGACGTAGCCGATCACCGGGCACGCATCCGCAGTTCGGCCTTCGGGTCGAAGGCGTCCCGGATCGCGTCGCCGAGAATGTTCAGCACGCACACGGTGATCGCGAGCAGCGCGCCGGGCACGATCGCCATCAGCGGCCGGTTGCGCAGCAGTTGCGTGCCGTCCTCGATGATCGTGCCCCAGCTCGCGGCGGGCGGATGCACGCCGATGCCGAGGAACGACAGGCCGGACTCCAGCAGCATCGCCGTCGCCACCATCAGCGGGAACAGCACGATCACCCGGGACAGCACGTTCGGCAGGATTTCCCGGCGGATGATCCGGCCGTGCCCGGCGCCGTAGGACGTCGCCGCGCCGACGTAGTCCGCGGCGCGCACGGACAGCACCGCGCCGCGCACCGGCCGCGCGACATAAGGCACATAGACCACGCCGATAATCAGGACCGGCAGCGCGAGACTGCCCGAACTGACCCGGACGAAACCGAGGCTGATCCCGGACGCGAAGCTGATCGCGGAAATCGAGATCGCCAGCATCAGCACCGGAAACGCCCACACGACGTCCAGGATTCTGGACAGCACGCCGTCGACGACGCCGCCGACGTACCCGGCGATCAGCCCCACCACGAGGCCTCCGGCACAGGCGACGAGACCGGCGAGCACCCCGATCACGAGGGTGTTCCGGCCGCCGTACAGGATCCGCGCGGCGACGTCCCGGCCGTCCCCGTCCGCGCCGAGCAGGAAATGCGCCTGTCCGGTCGGACCGATCGGCAGCACGCCGACGCCTTGGGGCGCTGGTTGCAGCAGCGGCACTACGGTCCCGTCGTCGAGCACGGTGCTGCCGACCGGGTTGGCCACGAACGGATCAGTGCCGGAGATGTGGCTGGCGTAGAGCGGCGCGAGCACGCACAGCACCACGATCAGGGCGAGGACCGCCGCCGAAACCACGACCCGGGAATTGCCGAGCAGGGCCCGGAGGCCGCGCCGCCACGGCCCGCCGCCGGACTCCGGTGCCGATCGCGGGCCGCCGACCGCCGCCTGCGCGGGATGGGGCTCGGTCACCTGGCCACCCCCTCGGATTCGCCGCCTGTGGGCAAAAGCTAGAGAAGGTTCACGTTTTTCGGCAAGAAGACCGGCATCGCATTCGATAAGACGGACTAATGGGCTGACCGAGGCGTTCCCGGCCGGAAGACTTTCCGGTAAGCGCCGGGCGTTACGCCGACGACCTGGCCGAACTGGGAACGGAAGTTGCTCGTCGTCGGGAAACCGGTCTGCGCGGCGATCCGGTCGACGGTGTGATCGGTCGTTTCGAGAAGTTCCTGCGCCTGCCGCAGGCGCACTCCGGCCACCCATTGCATGGGGCTTTGCCCGGTTTCTTCCTTGAACCGCCTGGTCAGCGTCCGCACGCTCAGCCCGGCCGCGTCGGCGATGTCCGCGAGCGCGAGGTCCCGGTACGCGTTTTCCTCGATCCACGGCAGGATCTGGCCGAGCGTGGCCGGGCGGCTGGGCGCGCGGTTGCGGACAATGTATTGCGCCTGTCCGCCGGGCCGGTGCAATGGCGCGACGGCGAGGCGCGCGGCATCGGCCGCGACGGCGGTTCCGTAATCGTTCTGGACGATGTGCAGGCACAGATCAATTCCGGCTACCGCACCCGCGGAAGTGAGGATTTTCCCGTTGTCGGTGTAAAGCACGTCGGGATTCAATCGGACGGCGGGATATTTGCGCGCGAATTCGTCGGCGGCCAGCCAATGCGTTGTCGCGTCCCGGCCGTCGAGCAATCCCGCTTCGGCGAGCGTGAATGCCCCGACGCAGATCGACGCGATTCGCGTGCCGCGATCGGCGGCGGCCCGCAACGCGTCGAGGACGGCGGGCGGTGCGGGCGCCAGGGGGTTCTCCCGGCCGGGCACCACGATGAGGTCGGCGCGCTGGAGAGCGTCGAGGCCCTCGTCGACCGCCAGCCGCAGCGGGCCGGCGCTGATCGCCCGCTCCGGACCGGCGACGACGGTCCGGTACCCGGGGCGGCCGTCCGGGAGCCGGACGCGGCCGAAGGTCTCGATCGGCGTGGCCAGATCAAAGGGGATCGCGTCCGGAAGCGCGAGCACCGCTGTGGTGTACATCCCTGCAGAGTAAGGCATCTGCCGCGTGGCCAGATACAGGTGGAAGCTGTCTTGATAGCCATTGTGGAGATCATCGCGGAAGGACTTCGATGGACGAAAGCGTCCATCGAAAGGAACCGCTCGTGCTCCGTGCCCAGTTCGTGCTCTTCGACGGGTTCGACCCGCTCGACACCATCGCTCCGTTCGAGGTGCTGTCTGCCGGAAGCGACTTCCTCGGCGGCAAGCTCGCTGTGGAACTCGTGAGCGCGGACGGCCCCGGCGTCGTGCGCTCCGGCGTCCCCGGGCTCACCCTGACCGCGACCGCGGCGTTCGACCCGGACGCACCCGGCTACGTCCTCGTCCCCGGAGCCGCCGGGCCGATGGACGGTGACCCGGACGTCGAGACCATCCCGGTGCTGTTGTCGCGCTTCGCGTCGGGGGACGCGATGCCGTTGCTGCGGCGCGCGTTCGACAGTCCGGACAGTACGGTCGTGACCATCTGTGGGGGTTCGCTCGCGCTGGCGATGGCTGGTCTGCTCGAAGGCCGCACTGCGACGACGCACGTGCGCGGCGTGGACCTGCTCGACGCCGCCGGAGCGAACGCCGTCCGCGCCCGGGTCGTGGACGACGGCGACTTGATCAGCGGCGGCGGCGTGACTTCGGGCCTCGACGTGGCTCTTTACGTGCTGGAGCGCGATTTCGGTTCGCACACCGCGAGGGCCGTCGAAGAGCTTTTCGAATACGAACGCCGCGGCACCACTTGGAAAGCCTCGCACTCCGTGAAGGCAAATTCGTGAACGCTTTCCTGCTGTCAGTTCATGTCTTGGCGGCCATTCTCGCCATCGGCCCGGTCGCCGTAGCCGCGAGCATGTTCCCCAGCGCCGCCCGGCTCGCCCCCGACGACCCGAAAAAGGCGGCCACACTGCAGGTTCTCCACCGCACGACCCGGGTTTACGCGGTGCTCGGCGTGCTCGTTCCGGTCTTCGGACTCGCGACTGGTGCACGGATGGGCGTGCTGGGGGATGCCTGGCTGATCGTTTCGCTGATTCTGACTGTCGCCGCTGCCGGAATCCTGATCGCGCTTATCCTGCCCGGCCAGAAACGCGCAGTCGACGCACTCGGGTCCGATAAGCCGGTGGCCGTTCGCCTGGGAATGACGACCGGCATCTTCAACCTGCTCTGGGCGGCGGTGGTCGTGCTGATGATCTATCGTCCCGGCTCGACGACGGGAGTCGGATTGTGAGCCCGCGACGGATGCTGGAAATCATCGGCGCGGTGGAATTGGCGACGCTGGCGCTGATGCTGGGAAATGTCGTGACCGTGCATCAGCGGGAGGTCTCGCAGGTGCTCGGCCCGGTGCACGGGTTGGCTTATACGGCGACGGTGATCGCTGCTGTCCTGGTCATGGGCGGCCGCCGTCGGATCTGGCTGCTGGCGCTGATTCCCGGGATCGGCGGGCTTCTCGCGGCACGGGCCGCTTCGCCCGCGTGACCAGCCAAGGTCCCCCGAGCGCGACAAGGGTGGCACTAGGTTCACCAGGAGATCTGGTATGGGCTTCATGGCATCGACCTCCCGCGGTGCCTTAGCGTCGTGCCATGACGATTCCAGCCGGACTGAGCCGCGCGGTCCTCCGGGCGCGGCGGGACACCGGCTTTCTCGCCGCTGGTGTGCTGCCGCACCTGGCGCTGGTGCCCGTCTGGGCCTGGGCGGCGGCGACTGTCGCCAGGACCGGGAACTGGCTCCTCGCGGTTTCCGTGTCGGCCGCCCTGGTCCTGCTCGGCTCCCCGGTGCTGACGGCCGTTCAGCGGGCTCGCTACCGGATGCTCATCGGCGTGGACGTCCCCCGAGTCGCCGCCGCGCCGGAACGATGGACGTGGGCCGCGATCGCCCGGTGGCTCACGGCGACGCGGCCGTGGCGCAAGATCGGCTACCACCTCCTGCTGGGCCCGCTGCTCGCGCTGCTGGAACTGCTGGTGCTCGCGGCGGCAGCGGCGGGCCTGGCGGGCGTCACCGCCTACGCCTGGGCATGGGCGTTGCCAAACGGAATCCGCCCGGACCGGTTCGGCTACCTGACCCAGCTGCCCGCCTGCACCGCGGTCGGAATCCTCCTCCTGTGCGCCCTGCCCTGGACCGCGCGGGCAGCAGCCCGGGCCGAGGCGCGGCTGGCGTCGGGTCTGCTCGGGCCCAGCCAGGCGCAGCGGCTCCAGGAGCGGGTCGATCAGCTGGCGGTGAGCCGGACCGACCTGATCGAGGCCGTCGACACGGAGCGCCGCCGGATCGAGCGCGACCTGCACGACGGCACCCAGCAGCGGTTGGTATCTCTCGCGGTCAACCTTGGTCTGGCCATCGCCACCCGCCCGGACCTGCCGAGCGATGCCCGCGAGGTGATCGAGAAAGCGCACCTGGAGGCGAAGGAAGCGATCGCCGAACTCGACGACCTGGTGCGGGGGCTGCACCCGGCCGTGCTCGAGGACCGGGGTCTGGACGCGGCGTTGTCCGGGCTGGCCGCCCGCACGCCCCTTCCGGTGCGGCTGCGGGTCAATCTGGAGGAGCGGATGGCGCCCAAGGTGGAGTCAGTCGCGTACTTCGTGATCTCCGAGGCGCTGACCAATGCGACGAAGCACGCCAACGCGATGCGTGCGGAGGTGACGGTCCGTCAGGTCGGCGAGGTATTGCGAGTGCGCGTCACCGATGACGGGCTGGGCGGTGCCGACGCCTCCTCAGGCTCGGGGCTGACCGGGCTGGCCAAGCGGGTCGGTTCCCTCGACGGGGCCTTTCGCGTCAGCAGCCCCGTCGGCGGGCCCACCACGATCACCGCGGAGCTGCCGTGCGCGCGGTGATCGCCGAGGATTCGGTGTTGTTGCGCGTCGGCCTGATCAAGGTGCTGGAGGCGGGCGGGTTCGAGGTCGTCGCGGAAGCCGGCGACGCGGAAGGGCTGCTGGCGGCAGTGGCGGAGCACCGGCCCGAACTCGCTTTGATCGACGTCCGGATGCCGCCCGGCTTCACCGACGAGGGCGTGCGGGCGGCGATGGAGATCCGCCGGCGCTGGCCGGGGACGCCGGTGGTGCTGCTTTCGCAGTACGTGGAGGAGCGGTACGCGGCCGACCTGCTGTCCGCGAACACCAGCGGCGTGGGCTACCTGCTCAAACAGCGGGTCGCCGATGTCGCCGACTTCGTGGCGGCGGTCCGGCGGGTGGCCGACGGGGGCACGGCCTTGGACCCGCAGGTCGTCGCCCAGCTGCTGCTGCGGCGCGACAGCGACCCGCTCGCCCGGCTGACTCCCCGCGAACGGGACGCCGCGACCATGGTGGCCGCCGACGTGCGGCTGAGCGCCGAGGTCCCGATGACTACGATCACCCCGGAGGGTTATCGCGCGCAGGTGTTCCCGCTC
>NZ_JBSFNS010000072.1:42661-42819 GCF_053587275.1 Amycolatopsis sp. NPDC003676 | reverse complement strand
GTGCTTGTCAAGGCGGGAAAGATGCCTTGACAAGCACCCCCGAACCGCAGGGCGGCTTCGTATCGGGGTGCGGGGGAGGGGCTGGGTGCCTCGATAGTTGGGTGCATCGGTGCGGTTTCGCGGGTGGTGGGGGTTAGCGCCCCAATGTGGCATTGGGT
>NZ_JBSFNS010000072.1:0-42561 GCF_053587275.1 Amycolatopsis sp. NPDC003676 | reverse complement strand
GCATGTGACGCACCGAATGCCGCATTGGGTGCATGTGACGCACCGAATGCCGCATTGGGTGCATGTGACGCACCGAATGCCGCATTGGGTGCATGTGACGCACCGAATGCCGCATTGGGTGCATGCGACGCACCCAATGCCGCATTGGGGCGCGTCGCGGCGGGGTGGGCGGTCTGTGAAGGGCTCCTTGAGGGAATCTGATTCCGTGAAAGGGTCCCTCACGACCTGCGACGGGTCGTGAGGGCCACCCTGAGGGAATCAGATTCCCTGAGGGTGGCCCTCACGGACAGGGGGAGCGGGCTGGCGGCGGGATTGGTCCGGTTCGCCGTGTTGGTCGCTGATCGTGGCAAGTCAACGGGGGCAGTGCGGAGGCGCTGATCCTGCCGATCCGCGTGGCTGGCGGCACGATGGCCGGATGACCACAGTCGCATTCCTCGGCACCGGAATCATGGGCCGTCCGATGGCCGCCAATCTTGCTCGCGCTGGGGTGAGCGTGCGCGCTTGGAACCGCACGCTCGCGAAGGCTGAGCCGCTTGCCGCGGAGGGCGTCACGGTTGTCGAGACACCTGGCGAAGCGGTGAAGGGCGCCGACTTTCTGGTCACCATGCTCGCGGACGGGCCTGCGGTCGCGGAGGTGTTTCGCGGGCTTTCGCTGGAGCCGGGGACGATTTGGTTGCAGACCAGCACCGTCGGGGTCGAGTGGGCTGATCGGCTTGCGGAGGCGTCCGTCGCGGCTGGGGTTCCGTTCGTCGATTGTCCGGTGATGGGGACGAAGGGGCCCGCTGAGCAAGGGCAACTGCAGGTGCTCGCGGCTGGGCCGGACAACGTGCACGAAGGGGCTGCGGAGGTCTTCGACGCGATCGGTTCGAAGACTCGCTGGCTCGGCACTGAACCCGGCACGGCGACGCGGCTCAAGCTGGTGATGAACGCTTGGATTCTCGCGCTCACCAACGGCACCGGCGAGAGCCTCGCTCTGGCCCGCGTGCTCGGGGTGGACCCGCAGTTGTTCTTCGACGTCATGAGCGGCACGGGGTTCGACGTTCCTTACGCGCGGGCGAAGGGGCCGATGATGCTGTCCGGCGAGTACCCGGCGAGCTTCCCGGCCTCGCTCGCGGCGAAGGACGCGCGGCTCGTGGTGGAGGCTGCGGGACACGCGATCGACGTCGGCGGGGCGGCGGCCGCGTTGGCGCATCTCGAGAGCGCGGTCGAAGCGGGGCATGGCGAGGACGACATGGCGGCGGTGTACGAGGGGATCGTCAAGAAGGGGCATTGAGCAGCGACGCGACTCGGTCCACGCCGATGCCGGAGACGAGCAAGCGTTCCTTCGCGTTTCCCAGCAATCGTGCGGTCCACGGGGTGAAGCCGCCATCGCCTACTTCGGCTGGGCCGGTGCCGAAGTCCGCGGTGACGGTGAAGCAGAGGCCGAAGTAGTAATCGCGGCCGATGGCACGGTCTGAGGCGTCGGAGACCTCGACGTCCGGCAATGCGTCTTGCACTGAAGCGGCGAAGTCAGCGAAGCGGTTGTCCATTGTGGTCACTTGGAAGCCGGCGGCGTGGGCACCGGCGGCGCGTACCGCGGTGGTGAGGAATCGGGCGTGTTCCACCAGGTGTTCGCGTTCGAAGGCCAGGCTGCCGCGGTCGCGACCGGCGGTGACGGCGGCGAACAGGGAGAAGTGGGCGAAGAGTCCAGGGCCCGGAGGTTGGGCCCGGACGACGCGTTGCACGGTGGTGAGCCGCACTGGCGAGGAACCGGTGCGGCGGACTGCGGCTTCCAGCGCCAGACCGTTCGTCGGGTCCGCGGCGACTTCCGTGCCGCGGCCGGTCGGGACGACGCGGTGCTGGGCTAGTCCGGCCACTGTGGAGTGAGTGCCGAGCGGGGTCACCGGGGAGAGCGTGACCCGGTCGAATTCCGGCGGGGCAGCGGAAAGCAGGGCGTCTTCGACCCGGCGGAGCGCGTCGAAAGGCAGTGGCGCGGGCGTGGTGAACCGGTCCGCGCGGTAGCGGCGCAACACATCCGGTCCGCGCAGTTTCGCGGCTCGCCGCCGGGCTACTTCCAGTTGCAGCGTCGTCAGGTCCGCGCCGGGAAGCTCGGTGAGCACGTCGGCGGCTCGCCCGCCGGGTCCGGCGAGCACGCGGGGGAGCGGACCGCGTCCGTTCGAGGAGGCCATCACCTGAGGAGACCAGCCCGGGCCCGGCTTCGCGAACTGTTTTCCGGCAGCGGCGACTGCGCTGGGTGACCACTGCGGCGGGGGGTCCCCGCCGAGAAGCTCCGCAGGCGGTAACCTCACACCACCTAAGACCCCGCACCACCCGAGGAGGGCCCGTGTCGGCAGGGCAGATCGCCGCGCTGATCGCCGCAGGAGCTTTCGTACTGCTGGTCTTGCTGCTGGCGATCCCGCTGCTCAAGCTCGGCCGCACGCTGGACGAGGCGACGATCGCGATCCGCAAGGCGCACGAGAACAGCGACCCGATCCTGATCGGGGCCAACGAGACGATCACGCACGTCAACACCCAGCTCGAGCGCGTCGACGGGATCACCGCGAACGCGCAGGCGGTGAGCGGCAACGTTTCCGCGCTCTCGTCGGTGTTCACCGCGACGCTCGGCGGCCCGCTGGTGAAGACCGCCGCGCTGTCGTACGGGATCAGCAAGGCGATCCGCGCGCGCCGCAAGAAGCAGGAAGCGAAGGCGCAGCGCCCGGCCCGCCGGGGGAAGAAGTGAAGCGGCTGTTCTGGCTCGGGGTCGGGGTCGTCGCGGGAGTCGCGCTGAGCCGCAAGGCGAGCGAAACCGCTCGTCAGGCCACGCCTGCCGGGTTAGCATCGAACTTGGGCGACGCCGTGCGGGAACTCGCGGGCGCCGTCGGTTCGTTCGGCGCCGAGGTGCGCGCCGGGATGAACGAACGGGAACAGGAGCTGCACGACATGGTCGAGGAGCGGACCGCCGCCGTCACGCCGCCTTCGGGCGCGGGCCGGCACGCCGCACGTCGCCCCGCCCGGCGAGCTCGCCGGGCGGAGGGCTGATCTCCGCGCGCCTTCCGCCGCCTCCGACCCCCGTTTACTTCCCCGGCCGAAGCCGGGTCTTCAGCACAAGGACGTACCCGTGGACACACACGAGATCACCGACCGTTTCCTGCGCCACTTCGAAAGCCGGGGCCACACGCGCGTGCCGAGCGCCCCGCTGATCCTCGACGACCCGAACCTGCTGTTCGTCAACGCCGGCATGGTCCAGTTCAAGCCCTACTTCCTCGGCGAGGCCCCGCCGCCGTACCCGCGCGCGACCTCGGTGCAGAAGTGCGTGCGCACGCCGGACATCGACGAGGTCGGCAAGACCACCCGGCACAACACGTTCTTCCAGATGGCGGGCAACTTCTCGTTCGGCGACTACTTCAAGGAAGGCGCGATCGAGAACGCCTGGGAGCTGATCACCAAGTCCCAGGACGACGGCGGCTTCGGGCTCGACCCGGACCGGATCTGGGCGACCGTCTACGAGAAGGACAGCGAGGCGGCCGGGCTGTGGCGCAAGCTCACCGGCCTGCCCGGCGAGCGCATCCAGGTCCGCGACGGCAAGGACAACTACTGGGACATGGGCGTGCCCGGTCCCGGCGGCCCGTGCTCGGAGATCTACTACGACCGCGGTCCGGCGTACGGCCGTGAAGGCGGCCCGGTCGCCGACGAGGACCGCTACATCGAGATCTGGAACCTCGTCTTCATGCAGGACGTCCGCGGCGACCAGAGCCCGAAGCTGGGCCACCCGCCGATCGGCGAGCTGCCGAAGAAGAACATCGACACCGGCATGGGCGTCGAGCGCGTCGCGACGATCCTGCAGGGCGTCGAGAACGTGTACGAGACCGACCTGGTGCGCCCGGTGATCGGCCGCGCCGAGGAGTTTTCGGGCCGCCGCTACGGCGCCAACCACGCCGACGACGTGCGCTTCCGCGTCATCGCCGACCACGCGCGCACCGGCGTGCTGCTGATCGGCGACGGCGTCACCCCCGGCAACGACGGCCGCGGCTACGTGCTGCGCCGGCTGCTGCGCCGCATCGTGCGCTCCACGCGCCTGCTGGGCGTGCAGGAGCCGGTGCTGCAGGAGTTCGCGAAGGTCGTCAGCAAGACCATGGGCCCGACCTACCCCGAGCTGGTCAGCGGCTTCGACCGGATCTCCGAGGTCGTGCGCGTCGAGGAGGAGGCGTTCCTCGCCACCCTCACCAGCGGCTCGCGCATCTTCGACCTGGCCGCGGCCGAGACGAAGAAGGGCGGCGGCGACGTCCTCGCCGGCGACAAGGCGTTCCAGCTGCACGACACCTACGGCTTCCCGATCGACCTGACGCTGGAGATGGCCGCCGAACAGGGCCTGACGGTGGACGAGGCCGGGTTCCGCACCCTCATGGAGGAGCAGCGCAAGCGCGCGAAGGCGGACGCGGCGTCGCGCAAGAGCGGCCACGGCGACCTGTCCGAGTACCGCAAGGTGCTCGAACAGCACGGCGAAACCCAGTTCCTCGGCTACACCGAGCTGCAGGCGGACGCGAAGGTCGTCGGCCTGCTCGAGGACGGCCTGCCGGTGCGCAGCGTCGCCGCGGGCCGCAAGGCCGAGCTGGTGCTCGACCGCACCCCGTTCTACGCCGAGAGCGGCGGGCAGATCGCCGACACCGGCGTGCTGGTCGGCGACGGCGTCGAGCTGAAGGTGCTCGACGTGCAGAAGATCGTGCCGGGCCTGTTCGTGCACCGCGTCGAGGTCACCGAGGGCGAGGTCGCGCTCGACACCCGGCTCACCGGATCGGTGGACGCGAACCGCCGCCTGTCGATCGAGCGCTCGCACTCGGCCACGCACCTGGTGCACGCGGCGGTCCGCGGCGCGTACGGCAAGCGCGCGGCGCAGGCCGGTTCGCTCAACGCGCCGGGCCGGATGCGGTTCGACTTCACCACGCCGGGCGCGGTGTCGGCCGACATCCTCACCGAGGTCGAGCAGGAAGTGAACGACTACCTGCAGACCGACGTCGAGGTGCAGAGCTACACCACGACCAAGGACAAGGCGCTCGAGCTGGGCGCGGTCGCGCTGTTCGGCGAGAAGTACGGCAACGACGTCCGCGTCGTCGACATGGGCGAGTACTCGCGCGAGCTGTGCGGCGGCACGCACGTCGGCCGGATCGGCCAGCTCGGCCTGGTCAAGCTGGTGTCGGACGCGTCGGTCGGCTCCGGCGTGCACCGCGTCGAGGCGCTGGTTGGCCCGGACGCGCTCAAGCACGTGCGCAAGGAGCAGCTGCTCGTTTCGCAGCTGGCGAACACGTTCAAGGTGCCGTCGGACGAACTGCCCGGCCGGATCGAGGACGTGCTGTCCCGGCTGAAGAACGCCGAGAAGGAGATCGAGCAGCTGCGCACGCAGCAGGTGCTCGGCTCGGCGGGCGCGCTGCTGGACAAGGCGCAGGACGTCTCCGGCGTCTCGGTGGTCGCCGAGGTCGTGCCGGACGTCGACGGCAACGGCCTGCGCGCGCTCGCCTCCGACATCCGCGGCCGCCTCGGCGAACGCGCCGGTGTGGTCGCGCTGTTCGCGCCGTCGGGGGAGAAGGTGGCCTTCGTGGTCGCCACGACCTCCGCGGCGCGCGACAAGGGAATCGCGGCGGGCAAGCTCGTGCCGTCGTTCGCCGAGGCGATCGGCGGACGCGGCGGCGGCAAGCCGGACATGGCCCAAGGCGGCGGCAGCAACCCGGCCGGCGCGGAGCAGGCCGTCACGGCCCTGCGCGCGGCGGTCGCGAACCTTGGCCGCTAACTCCAGGAGAGGCCCGGATCGGCCCGGCGAGTCCGATCCGGGGCGGGGCAGGCGGCTCGCGGTCGATGTCGGGTCTGTCCGGGTGGGGGTCGCGCTGAGCGATCCCGCCCCCGTGCTCGCGAGCCCGCTCGTTACCCTCTCCCGTGATGCGAAGGACGACAGCGATCTGGACCGGCTTGCCGATCTCGTCACCGAACACGAGGTGGTCGAGGTGATCGTGGGCTTGCCGAGGACGCTGGCGAACCGGCAGGGCGCGGCCGCGGACATCGCGATCGCGTATGCGGAGCAGCTCGCCGGGCGCGTGGGGGACGTGCCCGTGCGGCTGGCAGACGAGCGGTTGACGACGGTCACCGCGTCGCGAATGCTGTCCCAGCGGGGGGTCAAGGGACGCAAGCAGCGCGCCGTGGTCGACCAGGCAGCGGCAGTCGAGATCCTGCAAGCCTGGCTCGACGCCGCCGCCGCGCACCGCGCCCGGAAAGGCGACTCATGACCGACCCCCGCGGCCCCGGCGACCCGGGCGGCCGCCGTCGGCTGCGCAACCCCGACACCCCGGATTTCCCGGACCCCGCGGCGGGTTCCGGCGCTCCGGGCGGGCGGCGCAGGCGGCGCGAGCCTGAAGACGAACTACCTCCTCGCCGTGCGCGCGGCGAGGTGCCGGAGGGCATGCCGCCGTCCGGCGAACGACGACGGCCTCAGCGTCCTCCCGCTCCGGAAGGCCGCCGACGCGCGCCCGAGGGTGCGCCTCGTCCGGCCGGCGAAGCGACCCGTCGGGTCGCGCCCGATGCGATGCCTCCCGCCGAGCCGCCGCGTCGCCCGGCCGCTGATGCGCCGCCGGCCCGGCGGCGGCGTCCGGCCCCGCCGCCGAAGCGGTCTACGGAGAACTGGGATCTGCCGCCGCACGCGGCCGACGACCTTCCGCGGGCCCGTCCGCGCCGGATAGCTCCGGGCGATGCACCGGTGAGCGGGAACGAAGTTTCGCCGGCGGACGCCGAGCCGCCAGCCGGTCGACGGCGTCGCCGCGAGGACGTTCCGCCGGTCGACGCCGAGCCTCCGGCAGGCCGTCGCCGTCTCGAGGACGCGCCGCCTCCTGCCGAGCCGCCCGCTGGGCGTCGCCGTCGTCGCGAGGACGTTCCGCCACCGGTCGAGGTCGAACCTCCGTCCGGCCGCCGTCGCCGGGATGACGTCGACGTGCCGGTGGAAGCCGTCGCGCCTGGCCGTCGCCGGGCGCCGGACCTGCCACCCCCGCCTCCGGCCCGGCGCGCGCCCGCTCCGCCGCCGGACGGCTCCATGCCGCGCGATCCGAGGTTCGCGGACACCTCGATGCCGCCGGACCCGCGCTTCGCCGAGGCCTCGATGCCGCGCGATCCCCGGTTCGCCGACGCGTCGATGCCGCCGGATCCCCGGTTCGCCGAGGCGTCCATGCCGCGCGACCCGCGTTTCGCGGACGCGTCGATGCCGCGCGATCCGCGCAACCAGCCGCCGCGCCGGCAGCCGGTCGAGCAGCCCACCGAAGTGATCCCGACCGTGCCCGCCGCGCACGAGCCGGAGCACCCGGACGACCAGCAGCCGATCGACGGCCTCTTCGAGGACGAGTACGACGAATACGGCGAGTACGAGGACTACGACGAGGAATACGACGGCTACGACGAGGACGGCTACCCCGAAGACGCGGCCGAGCCGCCGGTCGAGGAGCCGCCCGCGAAGAAGCCGCGCAAGAGGAAGCGCAAGCGCGCGATCGGCTGGATCGCCGCGGTGCTCGTGCTCGTCCTGCTCAGCGGCGGCGCCTATTTCGGGTACCAGAAGATCTTCGGCTACGCGGACTTCGACGGTTCCGGCGAAGGCGACGCGCTCGTGCAGGTCGAACAGGGCGACACGACGTCCGCGATCGGCGCGAAGCTCACCGACGCGGGCGTGGTCGCGAGTTCCCGGGCGTTCGTGAAGGCGGGCGCGGAGAACACCGCGCTCAGCAAGATCCAGCAGGGCTACTACCTGCTGCGTCAGCACATGTCAGGCGAGGAAGCGGTCGACCTCATCACCTCGCCGGCCGCGCGCGTCGGGCGGCTGGAAATCCGGCCGTACACGCAGTTCGACGACATCACGCAGCCCGACGGCAAGGTCACGCCGGGGGTGTACAGCCTGATGTCGAAGGCCTCATGCGCGACCTTGAGCGGCAAGAGCACCTGCATTCCGGTCGATCAGCTGCGCAAGACCGTCGCCGACGCCGACCTCAAGGCACTCGGCGCGCCCGAGTGGGCGCTGGCCGACGCGGGCAAGGCGCTGAGCAAGGACAAACGCCTGGAAGGCCTGATCGCGCCCGGCGTCTACGACGTGAAACCCGGCTGGAGCGCGACCGAGCTGATCACCGACCTGGTGAAGCAGTCGGCCGATTCGATCCAGGCGGCCGGGCTCACCGCGCAGAACACCGGGCCGGGAATGTCGCCGTACCAGACGCTGATCATCGCGTCGCTCATCGAGCGCGAGGCGATCAAGCCGGACTTCGGCAAGATCTCGCGGGTGATCTACAACCGGATCGCGCAGCGCATCCGGCTGCAGCTGGACTCCACGGTCAACTACGTGCTGGACCGCCCGACGCTGCTCACCAAACCCGAGGACCGGGCGAAGGCGGGACCGTACAACACCTACGCCAACTACGGTCTCCCGCCGACGCCGATCGCGGTGCCCAGCATGGACGCGATCAAGGCCGCGGTCAGCCCGACTCCCGGCGACTGGGCGTACTTCGTGAAATGCGAGAAGGACGGGCATTCCTGCTTCGCGGTCACGAACGACCAGCACAACGAGAACAGGCACTTGGCAGAGCAGCGTGGCGTCATCTAGTGACCGGCCGCGCCGCGCGGCGGTGCTGGGCAAGCCGGTGGCGCATTCGCTGTCGCCGGTGCTGCACCGCGCGGCGTTCGCGGCGCTGGGCCTGGACGGCTGGACATACGACCGGGTCGAGACAGACGCCGCCGGGCTGCCCGGTTTCGTCGACGGTCTCGGCCCGGAGTGGGTCGGCCTTTCGGTCACCATGCCGGGCAAACGGGCCGCGCTCGACCACGCCGCCGAGGTCACCCCGCGCGCGGCCGCGGTCGGTGCGGCGAACACGCTCGTGCGCCGGCCGGACGGCTGGCTCGCCGACTGCACGGACGTCGACGGGGTAACCGGAGCGCTGCGCTACGCCGGTGGTTACTCGCCTTCTCCGAGCGACCAGGCGGTGGTGCTCGGCGCGGGCGGGACGGCTGCGGCCGCAGTGGTCGGATTGGCCGCACTGGGCGTCACGACGGTGCGGCTGGTGGTGCGGGAACCGGCACGGGCTGCGGAAACCGTGGACGCGGCGAAGCGCGCGGGCTTGACCGCGGACGTGCTGCGATGGTCCGAAGTGGACTTCGCGGAGCTGGCGGACACCACGGCGGTGCTGGTCAACACGGTTCCGCCGGACGCGGTCGCGCCGCACGTCGCGGAGCTGTCCCGGATCGGCGGCGTGCTCGACGTGATCTACCACCCGTGGCCGACGCCGCTGGCCGAAGCCGTCGAACGACGCGGGGGACGGCTCGCGACCGGGCTGGACATGTTGCTGCACCAGGCATTCGGGCAAGCGGAGCAGTTCACCGGGCAACCGGCTCCGCGCGAGGAAATGCGGGCGGCGCTGCGCGAGGCGAGCGGAAACATTCTGCCGCTGCCGATTTCCTGATATCCTGGTGGGCTGTTTTCCACCAGCATCAGGGGGATTCACTGTGACCAGGCAACAGTTCGGCGAGGACGAAATCCAGGCGGCGTGGGTCGGCGAGGCGCCGAAACTCGGCACCACCGTCACCCTCGCCGAGTACGACCCGGAATGGCCGCGGCTCTACGACATCGAGGCGGCGCGGATCCGCGCCGCGCTCGGGGAACGCGTGCTGCTGCTCGAACACGTCGGCTCCACCTCGGTGCCGGGGCTCGCCGCGAAGCCGATCGTCGACATTCTGCTCGAAGTGCCCGATTCGGACGACGAGGCGGCGTATGTGCCCGACCTCGAAGCGGCGGGCTACCGGCTGGTGATCCGCGAACCGGAGTGGGAGAAGCACCGCTGCTTCAAGGGCCCGGACACGAACGTCAACCTGCACGTCCATTCGCCGGGCAACGGGCAGACCGAGCGGTATCTGCTTTTCCGCGACCGGCTGCGCAGCCATCCCGAGGAGCTGGCGCTGTACCTGGCGAAGAAACGCGAACTCGCCGCACAGGTGTGGGAGTACGTGCAGAATTACGCCGACGCGAAAAACGATGTGATCGACGAGATCATCGAGCGGGCGCGCAACGCCTGACCCTCGGGTTACGGTGGGCGGCATGAAGATCGCGATCCTCGACGACTATCAGAACGTGGCTCTCCAGTGCGCTGATTGGGAGCCGCTCGGGGCGGAGATCGAGGTGTTCAGCGCGCCGTTCGCCGGGCCGGACGAGACGGTCGAGCGGCTGGCCGGGTTCGACGTCGTGGTCGCGATGCGCGAGCGCACGCCGTTCCCGGCCGCGGTGTTCGACCGGCTGCCCGCGCTGAAACTGCTGGTCAGCACCGGTCGGCGGAACGCGGCGATCGATCTGGACGCGGCGAAGCGGTGCGGCGTCGTCGTTTCCGCGACCGGAGCGCTGGCCGCACCGACGGTGGAACACGCGTGGGCGCTCATCCTGGCCGGTGCGCGCAATCTGCCCTTGGAGTTCCGGTCGATGCGCGAGGGCGGCTGGCAGGTCGGGCTCGGGACGGCGTTGCGGGACAAGACGCTCGGCCTGCTCGGGCTCGGCAGGCTGGGTGCCGAGGTCGCGCGGATCGGCCAGGCGTTCGGGATGAAACCGATTGCGTGGAGCCAGAATCTCACCCCGGAGCGGGCTGCGGAGCACGGCGTGACGGCGGTGTCCAAAGAGGACTTGTTCGCGAGGGCGGATGTGTTGTCGGTCCACTTGGTCCTGTCCGAGCGCACCCGGGGTCTGGTCGGTGCGGCCGAATTCGCCGCGATGAAGCCGTCCGCGTTGTTGGTGAACACCTCGCGCGGGCCGATCGTGGACGAGACGGCGCTGCTGGATGCGTTGCGCAGCAGTAAGATCGCCGCGGCCGCGCTGGATGTCTACGACGTCGAACCGCTGCCCTCGGACCATCCGCTGCGGGCGCTGGACAACGCGATCCTGACTCCGCACATCGGTTACGTGAGCCGGGAGACGTACGAGATCTTCTACGGCGGCGCGGTGGAGGACATCGCCGCGTTCCAGGCGGGCGAGCCGATCAACGTGCTGAACTAGGGGAACGGCCGGACCTGCGGCGGGTAGACCGTCCCGTCCGGAGGCGCGGTCAGATCCGTGAAATACCGTGCCATCGCGGCGGAAGCGGCCGTGCTGGGCACGTCGAGCGTCGTGTGCCCGGCGCCGTCCACCACGACGACGCGGCCGTCGCCGAGTTCCCGTGCGGTGGCTTGTGCGTTGGCGAGCGGGGTGACCGGGTCGTTCCGGTTGGCCAGGATCAGGATCGGATGCTGCCGCGACCGGTTCCACGGTCCGAGGTAGCGGTCCTCGTCCCGCGCGGGCCAGCCGACGCACTGCGCCATCGAAAACACCGGTGCCGCCCCGAAGTACGGCTGGCGTTTCGCTTCAGCCGCAGCGAGTTCGGGGTACGAGGCGGTGTCCTGCGGGAGTTCGCTGTCCAGGCACTGCACGGCGAGAAAGCCGGGCGAATGCGTCGGTACGCGCGGGTCGAGCACCGGCGCGGGGGAGACCGGCGTCGACGGCACGAGCCCGGCGAGCGTCTTCGCCAGCCGCGGCCACCGGGACGATTGATACAGCGCCCGGTCGATGGTCTCCATCAGCGACGACACCGTCATTCCGCCGACCGGACCGTGCGTCAGCCGGGCGAAGACCGAGGCGAATTTCTGTTTCAGATCGCCGCCCGCGAACGCGCATTTGCCCGGGCCTGCCGCGTCGCAGGCGGCGAAGAACGCTTCGAGTTCCTGCTGCTGAGCCGTCGCGACGTCGGCGCGCACGTCGACCGGTTTGTGCTGCTGACCAGGCTGTCCGGTGGCGTTCGCGACGAGGTCGAGCGTCCCGTCGAGGACCATCGCGCGCAGCTTGCCGGGGAACAGGTTCGCGTAGGTGCCGCCGAGATACGTGCCGTACGAATAGCCGTAGAAGTTCAATTGCTGCTCGCCGAGCGACTGCCGAAGCAAATCCATGTCCCGTGCGACATTCGCGGTCGACAGATGCGACAGCTCGGCACCCGTCGCCGCACACGCCTTGCCGACGGCCGCGCTCGCAGCCCAGAACGCGGCGCTGTCGCGCAACGGAGAACCGGCCACGGGCGGCGTTCCCGGGCACTGCACCGGGGCGCTGCCGCCGATCCCGCGCGGGTCGAAGCTCACCAGATCGAACTTGGCTCGCAGCTCGTCCGGATACCGCGGACCGAACCGCATCAGCTCGCCGACGCCGTCGGTGCCCGGGCCGCCGAAGTTGATGACCAGCGACCCGACGCGGTGCGCGGGATCGGTGGCAGGCATGCGAATCACCGAGAGATTCAGCTTCGCGCCGCCCGGCTCGCGATAGCTCAACGGAACCGGCGCGGTCGCGCATTGGAAACCGCCGTGGCACGGCGCCCAGCCGAGCTTGGGCGCCGTGGCGCCGTTGGTGCCCAACGGAAGCGGAGCGTCCGGCGCGGGCAATGCTTGCGGCGCTTGGGTTTGCGCGGCCGGTGCGGAACAACTCGCGACGAGCAGGAGAGCAGCTAGCGCTGGCCAGAGTCTCACGCGGAGAGTTCCGCCAGCACGGCGTCGGTGAACGGCGGCCAGACCTGCGCGGCCCACGGACCGAACGACCGGTCGGCGAGCCCGACGCAGGCGTGGCCCGCCTCCGGGTCCACCCACAGGAAAGTCCCGGACTGCCCGAAGTGGCCGAACGTGCGCGGCGAGCTGTTCGCGCCCGTCCAGTGCGGGCTCTTGTGGTCGCGAATTTCGAAGCCGAGACCCCAGTCGTTCGGCTTCTGGTGCCCGAAGCCCGGCAGGACGCCGTTCAGCCCGGGGAATGCGATTTCGGTGGCCGCGCTGAGGGTTTCCGGCGCGAGCAGCTTAGGCGCCTGCAGCTCCGCGGCGAACCGCAACAGATCGTCCAATGTAGACACCGCACCTGCGGCAGGGGAGCCGTCGAGGTGGGTCGACGTCATGCCGAGCGGCTCGAACAGCCCTTCACGCTGATACTCGGCGAACTCGATGCCGGAGTGCTCGGCCAGCGCGTCGGCGAGTTCCTCGAACCCGGCGTTGGAGTACAGCCGGCGCGTGCCGGGTTCGGCCATCGCCTTGTGCGCGTCGAAGGCGAGCCCGGAGGTGTGCGCGAGCAGATGCGCGACGGTGGATCCCTCCGGTCCGGCAGGCGTGTCCAGTTCGACGACGCCCTCTTCGATCGCGATGTGCGCGGTGTAGGCGGTGAGCAGCTTCGTGACCGACGCGAGCCGGAACGGCCGGGCCGGGTCGCCGTGGCGCCCGCGCACCTCGCCGGAAGCGGAGACCACCCCGGCCGCGGCGTTGTCCACGGGCCATTCGTCGATCAGGCGCAGACTCTCCATGCCCGCCAGCGTAATAGGACCTGCTCGACGGCTGTTTCCGAGTGCCCTGACGCAACGAACCGTGCGGGGCGCCGGAAGTTCCGGCGCCCCGCACGGTTCGTGTTTTCCCCGTGGAGCGGTATCGCTACTGAGCGTCGAGGTCGGTGGCGACCAGCTCGGCGACGGCCTCGACCGCCGCCTCGGCACCGTCGCCCTCGGCGCTGATGACGACCTCGTCGCCGTACGCGGCGGCGAGGGTCATCAGGTTGAGGACGCTGCCGGCGGCCACCGGTTCGCCGCCGTCCTTGGCGATCTGCACCGCCACGGGCTGGGCCGCGGCCGCCTTGGCGACCAGTGCGGCCGGGCGGGCGTGCAGCCCCACCTTGCTGGCCACGGTGACGCGTTTCTCCGGCATGGTGTACCTCTCTTGCTTTTCTCGGGTGTTACTTCGCGGCCGTGCGCTCGAGGTCGCCCTCGATCGAGTCGTCCTCGCGGCCCGGCGTGCGCAGGTTGAACTTGGTGATCACGACGCGGAACACGACGTAGTAGATCACGGCGAACACGAGGCCGATCGGGATCAGCAGCCACGCCTTGTGCGCGGTGTCCAGCGACGAGTTCAGCGCGAAGTCGATCGCGCCGCCGGAGAACGAGAAGCCGAGGCGAATGCCCAGCGCGCTGCAGACCGCCAGCGAGATGCCGGTCATCACCGCGTGGAAGATGTACAGCGGCCACGCGACGAACATGAACGCGAACTCGATCGGCTCGGTGACACCGGTGATGAACGCGGTCAGCGCCGCCGAGATCATGATGGAGGCGACCAGCTTGCGCTGCGCGGGACGCGCGGTGTGCACGATGGCGAACGCCGCGGCGGGCAGCGCGAACATCATGATCGGGAAGAAACCGGTCATGAACGCGCCCGAGCCGTCCACGTGGTGGAAGAAGTTGTTCAGGTCGCCGCCGCCGAAGATGAACCACACCGGGACGTTCAGCAGCTGGTGCAGGCCGACCGGGATGAGCAGGCGGTTCAGCAGGCCGTAGACGCCGCTGCCGATCTCCGGCGAGCCCATGACCGCCTTGCCGGCGGAGGTGATGCCCTGGTCGACGTACTTGAACAGCAGGCCGAAAATGACGCCGAGGATGATCATCGCGAGCGAGGTGATGATCGGCACGAACCGGCGGCCGCCGAAGAAGGCCAGCCAGGACGGCAGCTTGATCCGGTGGTAGCGCTGCCAGAGCAGCGCGGCCACGATGCCGGTCACGATGCCGGTCAGCACGCTGTAGGGCCAGTGGATCGGCGCGAGGTCCCAGCCCTTCTTGTAGCCCTGCTGGTCGCTGATCGGGGCGATCGCCTGGATCACCTTGTTGAACACGACCCAGCCGATGACCGCGGCGACGGCGGTCGACCCGTCGCCCTTGCGGGCGAAGCCGACCGCGATGCCGATCGCGAAGATCAGCGGCAGCCAGTCGAAGATGCCGCCGCCCGCCGCGCCGATCACGTCGGCGGCCTTGCCCCAGTTGAGGCCGTCCTTGCCGAGGACGTCGTCCTGGCCGAGGCGGTTCAGGATGCCTGCTGCGGGCAGGGTCGCGATCGGCAGCATGAGGCTGCGGCCGAAGCGCTGCAGCCCGGCAAGGCCGCCGCCCTTCTTCTTCCCGCTGGCCCCAGCCGCGGTGGTGGCGCTCATCGGATACCTCCATTGTGGGGTTGGTCGCCGGAACCCGGGGAGTTCCGGTCCAGCTGCATGGTCACCTGGTAGTGGTCGCCCCGGTACCAGGACGTCATGTCCTCGACCGGTTCGCCGCCGGAGCTGGAGACCCGGCGGAACACCAGGAGCGGACTGCCGGTGCGCATGCCGAGCAAGCGCGCCGTCTCGCGGTCCGCGGATTCGGCCCACACCGTCTGGTACGCCTGGTCCGGCCGGCGCGAGAACGCGTCGGCGAGCTGGGCGTACAGCGAACGGGTCAGGTCGAGGTCGAGCAGGCCGGGGGTCCGGCCCGCGTGGTACCAGCCGCGTTCCACGGCCAGCGGAACGCCGTCGGCGCGCCGCAGCCGCACGAGCCGGTGCGCCGCCACGCCCTCGGACAGGCCGAGTGCGTGCGCCGAAGTCACCGGCGGGACCTCGGTCGAGGTCGAGATCACTTCGGTGGTCGGGGTGAGCCCGCGCCGGCGCATGTCGTCGGTGAACGACATCAGGTACACCTGCAGTTCCATCCGCCGGGCGGCGGTGAAGGTGCCCTTGCCCCTGACCCGGGCCAGCAGTCCTTCCTCGACGAGCTTCCCGATCGCCGAGCGGACGGTGAGCCTCGAAACGCCGTAGTGCTGGGCGAGCTCGCGCTCGGACGGGATCGGCGAGCCCGGCGGGAGCTCGCGCTCCACCAGGCGGCGCAGGATCTCCCGCAGCTGGGCGTGCTTCGGGGTCGGCCCGTTCACCACGCGCTCGGCGGGGTCGGACGGCGGAATGTGCGCGGCCGCACTCATCTCGGTGTCACCCTCCCTCGCTTCGCGCACCGGGGCCGGTGCTCGCGTCCGCGCCGGAAGATTGGTACGTTCCGGTCTAGACCAATGATCTGATGGGGCAGGATGCTCCGCAGCGCGAGCAGGTGTCAACCACCGTTATCCGTTCGTGGCCGGGCTCGCTCGGCAAGGCGGCAAACGGCGTAGTAATGGTGGCGGAGCGCACCTGTTCCGAGTGGAAAACCAACGGGATACGAGGAGGCCGCGATGGCGGATGACAGGCCGGAAAAGATTCTCGCGGCGCTCGGCGGCGCGGACAACGTCATCGAGATCGAGGGCTGCATCACGCGGCTGCGGTGCGAGCTCGAGGACATGTCCCTCGTGGACGAACCCGCGCTGAAGTCGGCCGGTGCGATGGGCGTCGTGAAGATGGGCTCGGCGGTCCAGGTCATCGTCGGGCCGGAGGCGGACACCATCGCCAGCGACATCGAGGACTTGATGTGAGCCTGCCGATCCTGAGCCCGGTCGCGGGCGAGGTCGTCGCGATCACCGAGGTGCCCGACCCGGTGTTCGCCGAGGCGATGGTGGGCCCTGGCATCGCGGTGAAGCCGTCCGGCGGTCGCGCCGACGCGGTCGCCCCGGTGGACGGGACCGTGGTGACGCTGCACCCGCACGCGTACGTCGTGGCCACTGAGGACGGCCGCGCGGTGCTCGTGCATCTCGGCATCGACACCGTCAAGGAAAAGGGCGAGGGGTTCACCCTGCACGTCGTCAAGGGCGAGAAGGTGCGGGCGGGCCAGCCGATCGTGGGCTGGGACCCCGAGGCGGTCGCCGCGAAGGGCTACTCGCCGATCGTCCCGGTCGTCGGCCTCGACGCGTCCGCGGACGTGCTCGCCGGCCTCGAAGGCGGGCGCACGGTCGCCGCCGGCGACGAGCTTTTCACCTGGAACGATTGATCACCGGAGCCCTTTGTGGACAGTGAATGTCCACAAAGGGCGATCCCGGTCACGCGGTGACGATCTCGCTGTTCTCGATCTTCACGGCCACTTTGGACAGCGGCTGGCTCGCCGGCCCCTGCTTCACCGCGCCGGTCAGCGCGTCGAACACCGAACCGTGGCACGGACAGGCCGCCTGGCCGTTCTGCGGCGGGTTCACCGTGCAGCCCTGGTGCGTGCAGACGGCGCTGAAACACGCGACCGTCCCCGCCGACGGCTGTGCCACGAGCACCTCCTGCCCGTCCGGCGTTTTCGCGGATTTCGCTTGGCCCACCGGCACTTCCGCCAGCGAGATCACCTTCCCGCCCGCCTTCGGCGCGGCCTGTCCGGTCCCGCTGTCGCCGCTCGAGCAAGCGGTGAGAGCGACGGCGGCGGTCCCTGCGACGGCCGCCCCGGAGACGAGTACGGAGCGGCGGGAGTGAAGTTCGGCAGTCATGCCCTGTGCAACGAATCGGGACGGCTCAGGGTGCCGGTGAACCGTCGCGGTCGCCCGTGCGTGTAGTCCGTATCCGGCATTCCGCACGGAAGGAGACGCCCATGTTGACCACCTGGATGCGAGTGCTGGGCGCGGCGGGCCTGGCCGGCTCGGCAGCGATCCACTTCTACCTGTACTGGGGCAGCGGCTACGCGGACATCCCGGTGGTCGGGCCGCTCTTCCTGGTGAACGGCATCGCCGGTTTGGCGATCGCCGTCGCGCTTCTCGCCTGGCGGCACTGGCTGCCCGCGTTCTTCACGCTGGGCTTCGGCGGCGTGACGCTGCTGGCCTACCTGCTGTCGGTGACGGTGGGCTTCTACGGCGTGCACGACCAGTTCAACAGCCAGTACGAGTACTGGGGCGTGATCACCGAAGCGGTGTGCGTGATCTGCGGCCTGGTGCTGCTGGTGCAGGCGATCCGCGCGCGGCGGACGGCTCAGAACGCGTAGCGGTGCACCTTCTCCGGGTGGATGACGACCCGGACCTGGGGGAGGTCCTGCAGGATTTTCGCGCCGGCCTGGCCTTCCGGGGTGCTGAGGTCCCAATACCGGTCAGCGAGCCTGCGCGCGAGCTCGTGCCCGCCGTCGGCCTCGATCGTGACTCGCCCGGCGACAGACACCCAGCGTTCCGGTTCCCCGACCGGCGCCGCGACGACGATCGACGCGCGCGGGTCCTCGTCGAGCTGGCGGATCTTGGCCGAGTCCGGGGCGGTGAACAGCTGGATCGTGCCTTCGCCGGTGGCCTCGAACCACACCGGCCGAGGCTGCGGCGGCTGCGGCCCGGCGGCGACGGTCAGGAAGCCGTGCAGAGGACGGCGGAGGAACTCGAGATCGTGGTCGGTGAGGGTGCTCATGACAGGGATTCAACCGGGCTCGCTCGGACGATCCCATAGGTGAGAAGCCGGATCGCCTGTCCATTCGTCTAACCTCGGGTGAGTGGACGCGTTCAGCGATTTGATCCGCGGGGTCCGGGCGCACGGCTCGTTGTTCGGCTGCACGGCCCTGTCGGCGCCGTGGTCGCTGCGCTTCGTGGACAGTGCCCCGCTGACCCTGTGCACGCTGCTGAACGGCGAAGGCTGGATCGTGCCGGAAGGCCATCCGCCGGAGCTGCTGCGCGCCCGCGAGACCATCCTGGTGCGCGGCCCGTTCTCCTTCGTGGACAGCCTGGACACCTCCGCCACCCCGGTCGAATGCGGCGAGTTCTGCGCCACTCCCGACCAAGGCGGCACCCAGCACCACCTCGGCTGGAACGATCCGTTCCACGGCGAAACCAACCTGATCGTCGGCGCGTACCCGGTCCGGAGCCGCGGCCGGATGTCCGCTTTGCTGGACGCGCTGCCGGTAGTCGTCCGGCCGCCTTCCTCGGCCGAGGAAGACCCCGTCCTGCACCACCTGGCAGCCGAACTGGCCGTCGACGCGCCCGGACAGCAGATCGTCCTGGACCGCCTCCTGGACTGGATGCTGGTCTGCATCCTGCGCGACTGGTTCGACCGTCCCGGCGGCTCGCCTCCGCGTTGGTGGGCGGCGCAACGGGACCCGGTGGTGGGCGCGTGTTTGCGCTTGCTGCACGCGGATCCGGCAGCGCCGTGGACGGTCGTCACGCTGGCCGCCCGGACCGGGGTGTCGCGGTCCACTTTGGCCAAGCGCTTCGCGGATCTGGTGGGGGAGCCGCCGATGACGTACCTGACCCGCTGGCGGATGACCCTCGCCGCGGACCTCCTGACGGAACAGCCCTCGATGCCGATCGCGGAGGTGGCCCGCTTGGTGGGGTACTCGGACGCGTTCGGGTTCAGCTCGGCATTCAAGCGGGTGCGCGGGGTCAATCCGACTGAGCACCGCCGGGCTTTTCTTGCTGAGGACGGGGTTCTGGCTTCTTCTCGCGGCTGAAGCGGCTTCTGCTCGACGCTGAAGCTGCCTCCGCAGCACGGCAGCACGGCAGCACCGCAGCACGTCGGCCGGTCGGGCCGGTCGGGCCGGTCGGGCCGGTCGGGCCGGTCGGCGCAGCGTCGCCGACGAATCCGAGCACTGCGCCGTTTTTGCCTCCGTCGAGTGAACCTTCCGGCGTGTCGCGCACGAGGGGTCCCCTCGCACCCCGATCTGTTTGCCCTGGTCCAAGCCCCGGCAGCAGGCTTGGCCGCATGGTCCTGACAGCAGTGCTGGCAGCCGGGGCGGTGGTCCCCGTGCTGCTGGTGATGATGAAGAAAGCCGACGCCCCGATACCCGCCGTGCTCGCGTTGACGGTCGCCGCCGCGGCAGCCACAGTGGCCGCCGCACGTGCCGACGCAGGCGCACTCCCGGCTTGGTGGCTGCCAGTCGCGTGGCTGGTTTCGGTGCTAGGCGTACCCCTCGCGCTAGCCGATGCCCGGCACCGCCGCCTCCCGGACATCCTCACCCTGCCCGCTTATCCCGCTGTCGCCCTGACAATCACGCTCGCCACCCTCAGCGGCGGAGGATGGCGGTTGGCCGCCGGAGCCGCCCTGGGATGCCTGCTGTTCGGCGGCACACACCTGATCGTCCACCGCTTGTCAGCGGGCGGTCTCGGTCCCGGAGACGTCAAACTGGCCGGATCTTTCGGCGCCGTACTGGGCGCGGTCGGCGGACTGGCCCCGGCTGTGGCGGCCGTCCTCGCGGCAATGGTGAGCTTGGCGGCCGTGGCGCCGATGTGGCTGATGCGCCGGATCCGCCAATTCCGAGAGTCTCGGGCTTCTACCCGCCCACCATCCCATCAACCCGGCCCGAAGATGCCCACCCCGAACCAACTCGACATCCCGCCTCGGGCGACTGATCCCGCCCAGTCGCCCAGGCCAACAGCAGCTGCCTCATCAGCAACCGACCCCGCCCCAACTCCATCGACCGACCCCGCCAGCTCCCGAATCCGCGCCGGCCCCCTCCGCGTCCCCTACGGCCCGGGCCTGGTTCTGGCCACCTGGGCGTGCGCGGTTTTCCCAGCCGCTGGAACGGGCATCACCTGAGGCCAGGGGCTCTGCCAGGCCGCTGGACAGGCCGTGACAGGATTGTCAGGTGCTGCGCTGGATCACCGCTGGAGAATCGCACGGACCCGCCCTCGCCGCTGTGCTCGAGGGGCTGCCTGCCGGGGTGGAGGTGACGACCTCGGACCTCTCCGCGCAGCTCGCGCGGCGCCGGCTCGGGTTCGGCCGCAGCCCGCGGATGGGCTTCGAGACCGACCAGGTCCAGTTCCTCGGCGGGGTCCGGCACGGGGTCAGCCAGGGCGGCCCGATCGCCGTCCAGATCGAGAACGCCGAGTGGCCCAAGTGGGAGAAGGTCATGGCGGCCGACCCGGTCGACGAGGCCGAGCTCGCCGGGCTCGCCCGCAACGAGCCGCTGACCCGGCCCCGCCCGGGGCACGCCGACCTGCCCGGCATGCAGAAGTACGGCTTCGACGAGGCCCGTCCCGTCCTCGAGCGCGCCAGCGCCCGCGAGACGGCTTCGCGGACCGCGCTCGGCACTGTCGCGCGGAACTTCCTGCGGCAGTTGCTCGGGGCCGAGGTGCTGAGCCACGTCGTCTCGATCGGCGGCGCCGACGCGCCCGACGGCCCGCTTCCGCAGCCGGGCGACCTCGCGGCGATCGACGAGAGCCCGGTGCGGGCGTTCTCGGCCGAGGGGACCGAGGCGATGATCGCCGAGGTCGACGCGGTGCGGAAGGCCGGCGACACCGTCGGCGGCGTGATCGAGGTGATCGTCTACGGCCTGCCGCCGGGCCTCGGCTCGCACGTGCACTGGGACCGGCGTCTCGACGCGCGGCTCGCCGGCGCGCTCATGGGCGTGCAGGCGATGAAGGGCGTCGAGGTCGGCGACGGCTTCACCACCGCCCGCCGCTGGGGCAGCCAGGCGCACGACGAGATCGACCGCGGCACCGGACCGGTCGGCGTCACGCGCCGGTCGAACCGCGCGGGCGGGCTCGAAGGCGGCATCACCAACGGCGAGCCGCTGCGGGTGCGCGTCGCGATGAAGCCGATCTCGACCGTGCCCAAGGCACTGTCCACAGTGGACGTCCGGACCGGCGAGCCCGCCGTCGCGATCCACCAGCGCTCCGACGTGTGCGCCGTGCCGCGCGCCGGCGTGGTGCTGGAGTCGGTCGTGGCGCTGGTCGTCGCGGACGCGGCGCTGGAGAAGTTCGGCGGCGACTCGCTGGCCGAGTCCCGGCGCAACGCGCAGGCGTACTTGAAGGCGCTCGAGGAGCGCTGGTGAGCCCGCGCGCGGTCGTCGTCGGGCCGCCGGGCTCCGGCAAGAGCACGGTCGGCCCGCTGCTGGCCGCCGCGCTCGGCGTGACCTTCCGCGACACCGACGACGACATCGTCGCCCGCGCCGGACGCGCCATCTCGGACATCTTCGCCGACGACGGCGAGCCGGCGTTCCGCGCGATCGAGGAAGAAGCGGTCGCCACGGCCCTCGCCGAACACGACGGCGTGCTCTCCCTCGGCGGCGGCGCCCCGCTCACCCCGGGCACCCGCGCACGGCTCCAGGACCACACGGTGGTCTTCCTGAACGTCGGCCTCGCCGCGGGCGTCCAGCGCACCGGGATGTCCAGCGCCCGCCCGCTGCTCGCCGGCATCAACCCGCGCGCGACCTTCAAAGCCCTGCTCGACCGGCGGCTGCCGGTGTACCGCGAGGTGGCGACCGTCGAGATCGAGACCGACAAGCGAACGCCCGAAGAGGTCGTCGCGGCCGCCGTCGCCGCCCTCGAACCCGACCGGGTCCGCGAACCGTGACCCGCCGCCGGCCGCCCGCGCCCGCTCAAGTCTGTGAGGGGAACCCCGAGGGACTCTGAGTTCCTCAGGGTTCCCCTCACGGACCGCACACCCCGCTCCAGGGCCACCGGGGTCCGGGAGCAGTGAGGAGAACCGTGTCCGCCACCCAGCCCGTCCGGATCCGGGTCGCCACCGCGCAGCCGTACGACGTGCTCGTGGGCCGCGGCCTGCTCGGCGAACTCACCGAGCAGCTCGCCGACGCGTCGAAGGTCGCGCTGATCCACCCGCCGACGCTCACCGCCACCGCCGAGGCCGTCCGCGACGAGCTGGCCGCGGCCGGGCTCGACGCGCACCGCGTCGAGATTCCCGACGCGGAGGACGGCAAAGCGTTCTCCGTCGCCAGCTTCTGCTGGGAGGTCCTGGGCCGGATCGGGCTGGACCGGCGCGGCGTGGTCGTCGCGCTCGGCGGCGGCGCGGTCACCGACCTCGCCGGGTTCGTCGCGGGCACCTGGATGCGCGGCGTCCGGCTGGTGAACGTGCCGACGACGCTGCTCGGCATGGTCGACGCGGCGGTCGGCGGGAAGACCGGGATCAACACCGAAGCGGGCAAGAACCTCGTCGGCGTCTTCCACGAGCCCTCCGCCGTCCTGGTCGACCTCGCGACGCTGGAATCCTTGCCGCGCAACGAACTCGTCGCCGGAATGGCCGAGATCGTCAAGACCGGCTTCATCGCCGACCCGCGGATCCTCGAGCTGATCGAGGCCGACCCGGCACAGGCGCTCGACCCGGCGGGCGACGTGCTCGCCGAACTGGTCCGCCGCTCGATCCAGGTGAAAGCCGACGTTGTCGCCGCCGACCTGCGCGAATCCGACCTGCGCGAAATCCTCAACTACGGCCACACCCTCGGCCACGCCATCGAACGCCGCGAGCGCTACCGCTGGCGCCACGGCGCGGCGGTCAGCGTCGGCCTGGTCTTCGCGGCGGAACTGGCCCGCCTGGCCGGACGTCTCGACGACGCCACCGCCGACCGGCACGCCTCCGTGCTCAAGCTGATCGGCCTGCCCACCGCGTACGACGCGGACGCGCTGCCCCAGCTGCTGGAAACCATGAAGGGCGACAAGAAAACCCGCTCCGGCGTGCTGCGGTTCGTCGTCCTCGACGGGCTGGGCAAACCCGGCAGGCTGGAAGGCCCCGACCCGTCCCTGCTCGCCGCCGCGTACTCGGCGATCGCGGCCGAGGCCACGGAAAACGGCGGGAGCGTGCTGCTGTGAAGACGTTCGTGTTCAACGGCCCCAACCTCGGCCGCCTCGGCAAGCGCGAACCGGCCGTCTACGGCTCCACCACGCACGACGACCTCGCGCAACTGTGCGTCGCGACCGGCCAGGAACTGGGTCTCGACGTCGAGGTGCGCCAGACCGACCACGAGGGCGAAATGGTCGGCTGGCTGCACGAGGCCGCCGACGCGGGCGCGCCGGTCGTGCTGAACGCCGGAGCGTGGACGCACTACTCGATCGCCGTCCGCGACGCCGCCGCCCAGCTCACCGCGCCGCTGCTCGAGCTGCACATCACCAACGTGCACAAGCGGGAGGAATTCCGGCACCACAGCGTGCTTTCGGACATCGCGACCGGGGTGATCGTCGGCCTCGGAGTGGATGGTTACGCACTCGCGTTGCGCTGGATCGCCGCCCACTCGTCCTGACGGCGGCCGGACAGCGAAACCTGCCGCGAGCCCTGCCGCGGCCGGACGATTTCGGCGGCACAGCGTGGTTTCGGACGTCGCGGCCTCGGTGATCGCCGGTCTCGAGGTGGACGGTTCGCGCTCGTGTTGCGTTGGATCGCCAGCGCACAGGACTGACCTGGCGGCGAAGAGCAAAGACTCGCGCTCTTCTCCAGCCGCGCCCGGGCGATTTCGGCGGCACAGCGCCGTTTCCGCCCCGCACCCACCATGCTCGCCAGCCGCGAGCAGCGAACGACTCCACCGCGGCTAGCAGCGCAAAGCAAGCCCCAGGTAAACCCGCCTCCCGACCAGCAGATGCGCGACGTGGTTCACCCATCCGGTGCCGCTGTCGCTACACTCGGCGATCATGCACCCGTTTCGTCGTGGGGGTCGGCGACCCGTGCGTCAGCTGCTCTCGCTGCTGATCGCCGGATCCCTCGTTTCCGGGTGCAGCCAGACGATGGCCCAGCCGCAAGCCGAGGGCACCGACCACGGCGGCATCGCGGGCGGGGGGCCGCAGACTCCCAAGGATCCGCCTCGTGCGGCGGATGTCGCGCTCAGCGCCGGAGCCAGTCGCGCGAGCGGGGGCGTGGTCGCCGCGGGGGCCGTGGACGCGTCCTACAACTACGGCCCCACCGTCATGGTCGAGAACGGCCGCACCCGGATCTGGTGGTGCAGCCAATACAGCAGCGCCCCGCCGCCAGGCGACGACATTCTCTACGCCGAGGGTTCCTCGGCCGACGGACCCTTCACCGGACCGGGTGGCGGTGCGCCGCCCGCAGTCCTGTCCGGCGCTCCGGGCAACTTCGACGGCATGCACACCTGCGACCCGTCGGTGCTGCGCGTCGGCGGCACGTACTTCATGTACTACACCGGTGCCGCGGGCGATCACGCGCTCGGCAACGCGATCGGCATGGCCACAAGCCCGGACGGCATCCACTGGACCCGGTCGAACGGCGGCAAACCGATCCTCGGCGCGTCCCACGACGTCCACCGCGCCAACGTTTACGGCGCGGGCCAGCCCTCGGTGGTCTTCCTCGACGGCTGGTACTACCTGATGTTCACCGACACCACCGGCCGCGCGGCGGGGTGGAACGGGGCGGGCCAGTTCGTGATCCGGGCGCACGACCCGGCGTTCCGCGAGGGCGTGGAAGCGTTGGGGGAGAAGGGGTTCGAGCCCACCGCGACGACCGCCGCGCCGCGGACCCGGTCCGTCGTCGACGCGTTCAGCGTGGACCTGGAGTGGGTCGGCGCGCTCGACGCCTTCGCCATCGCGCACGAGACCGCCGACGGGACCACGATCACCTTCTGGGACCGCGATTTCACGATGCAGCCGTACAAACCTGTCGTGATCCCGGGCGCGTGGAAGGAAGGCCCCGGCCTCGTCCGTCGTCCGGACGGGCACGCGCCGACCTCGGTCAGCGATCCGTGCGACCTGGTCTCGCTGGACGTCGTGCGCGCCACGGAGATCGGCCCGGCGGGCGCGCCGAGCGGGTTGAAGCACTTCGGGCTCGACGTTAAGGGCGCGGGCGGCTGCTCGACCCCGACGCGCAGCACCGCCACCTTCGACGGCGTCGCGATGCCGTCGCCGGACCGCATGATCGACCTCTACCGCCGCGGCGAGCGCATCCGGATCGACCGGCGTTCAGTCGCCTCGGTGCTCGCCGGAGAGCTGGTCGACCGGCCGCTGCCGCAGGTGCCGGAGGTGCCGGTGAAGACCCGCCTGCGCTCCGGTGCGACCGTCGTCCACGCGTACGGCCGCGGCTACGGCATGGTGCTCGACGGGCAGCTTTACGGCCTGCCGGACACGACGATCGTGTCGCTCAACGGTTCCGGGGTGCAGGAGATCGACCCGCAACAGTGGGACGCCGCCGCCCGCGGGCTGCCGCTGGGCGGCTGACCGGCGAAGGCTTCGGTGCGGCCCTCGGGGTCGGGCTCGGCGGCAGTTCGAGTTCGCCGGAGCGGCTGCCGGCGCCGTCTTCGTCCTCGTCGTCCAGCTCCGGGCCGGCCGAGTCCGAGGATTCTTCGTCCGCCGCCGGACGCCGGATCCGGCCGCCGACGAACAGCCCCAGCCCGGCGGGCACCAGCACGAGCAGCGCGGAGAACGCCGCCCCGCCGGTGAGCGCGGCGCTCAGCTCGGAAACCCCGGTCTGGTCGACGAAAATCGCCCGCCCGATCACGTACAGGATGCCCGAGCACACGCCCGCGACCAGCGAGGCGATGAACCACGCGCGCCCTCTGTCGCGCAGGCCGCGCCAGCCGTCGATCGCGCTCCACAGCGCCGCCAGGCCGACCAGTACGGCGATGGTGAGCGACGTGAACAGCGTCTGGCCGGTCGGGTGGAACACGGACCACTTGGCGAGCAGCGTCATCGCGGCGGCGTGCACGACCGCCATGACCAGCCCGCGCGTCAACCAGGCACCCAGCATGGACGGAGTGTAGGCGCGCCGAAGTTAACCGCCAGTAGGCCGCCCTCGAACCGCGGCCGGGCGACGGCCGGAAGCCGCTGGTTAAGCTGGTCGGGTGCCGGAAATCCACGCTCGCCGCCGCGCCGCGCTCGCCGCCCTGCTCCACGAGAACGGGGTCGACGCGCTGCTGGTCACCGATCTGCTCAACATCCGCTACCTGACCGGGTTCACCGGGTCGAACGCCGCGCTGCTCGTGCACGCGGGCGGCGACGCGAAGACCCTGTTCTGCACCGACGGGCGCTACACGACCCAGTCGGAGTCGGAGGTGCCGGACCTGGAACGCGTGCTCGACCGCGCCAGCGCCCGCGCGCTCGCGGCGCACGCGGGCAGCCGGCTCGCGGACTACGGCCGGACCGGGTTCGAGAGCCAGCACGTGAGCGTCGAGGAGCACGAGAACCTCAAGGTGCCCTTCGACCGGGTCGAGTTGATCCGCACGCCGGGGCTGACCGAGCAATTGCGGGTGGTCAAGGACGAGGTCGAGATCGCCGCCCTGCGCGCCGCGTGCGCGGCCGCCGACCGCGCGCTGGCCGGGCTGATCGAGGCCGGGGGAGTGCGGCCGGGCCGGACCGAGCTGGAAGTGGCCCGCGACCTGGAGAACCGGATGCTGGAGCACGGTTCGTCCGGAATCTCGTTCGAATCCATCGTCGCCGCCGGCCCGAACTCGGCGATTCCGCACCACCGGCCGACCGGGGCCGAACTGAGCCGCGGCGATTTCGTGAAGTTCGACTTCGGCGCCACGGTCGACGGCTACCACTCGGACATGACGCGCATGGTCGTCATCGGCGAGCCCGCGGACTGGCAGCGCGAGATCTACGACCTGGTGCACCGCGCGCAGGCGGCGGGCTGCGAGGCGGTCCTCCCCGGCGCTGTGGTGTCCGAAGTGGACGCCGCGGCGCGCTCGGTGATCGCCGACGCGGGGTACGGCGAGCAGTTCGCGCACGGTCTCGGCCACGGCGTCGGGCTGGAAGTGCATGAGGCACCGAGTCTCGCCGCCGCGGGCGTCGGTACACTGTCCGCCGGTATGGCGGTCACCGTCGAGCCCGGCGTGTACCTCGCGGGGCGCGGTGGCGTGCGCATCGAGGACACGCTCGTCGTGCGGGACTCCGGACCCGAACTCCTCACCCTGAGCACCAAGGACCTCGTGGCCGTCTGACGGCCGCGGCCGAAGAGATCGAACACAGGAGACCTGAAGACTCGTGGCCACCACCAACGACCTGAAGAACGGACTCGTCCTCAACCTGGACGGCCAGCTGTGGAGCGTCACCGCGTTCCAGCACGTCAAGCCGGGCAAGGGCGGCGCGTTCGTGCGCACCACCCTGAAGCACGTGCTGACCGGCAAGGTCGTCGACAAGACCTTCAACGCGGGCACGAAGGTCGAGACGGCCACGGTGGACCGCCGGAACATGACGTACCTGTACAAGGACGGCGCGGACTTCGTCTTCATGGACGGCGACACCTACGACCAGATCACCGTGCCCGCCGAGACCGTCGGCGACAACGCGAACTACATGCTCGAGAACACCGAGGTCCAGGTCGCGGTGCACGAGAACGAGCCGCTGTACGTCGAGCTGCCGACCTCGGTCGAGATCGTCATCCAGCACACCGACCCGGGCCTGCAGGGCGACCGTTCCACCGGCGGCACGAAGCCGGCGACGCTCGAGACCGGCGCGGAGATCCAGGTCCCGCTGTTCCTCTCGACCGGCGAGAAGATCAAGGTCGACACCCGCGACGGCCGTTACCTCGGCCGCGTCTCCAGCTGATGGCGGACAAGCTTCCCCCGCACCCGAACCGCGGCGGCGCGATCAGCAGGCGACAGGCCCGCCGGCGCGCGGTCGAGATGCTGTACGAGGCCGCCCAGCGGTCCGCCGACGCGGTCACGCTGCTGGCCGACCGCGTCGGCGCGGTCGAGGTCGACCCGGTCGCGGACTACACGATCACCGTCGTGGAGGGCGTCACGGCCCACCGCGAGCGGATCGACGAACTCCTGGCGGAGCACTCGCAGGGCTGGACCCTCGAGCGGATGCCGCCGGTCGACCTGGCCGTCCTGCGCGTCGGCGTCTACGAGATGCTGTGGTCGGCCGACGTCCCCGACGCGGTCGCGATCGACGAAGCGGTCGGCCTCGCGAAGGAACTTTCGACGGACGACTCGCCGCGGTTCATCAACGGCGTCCTCGGCCGCATCGGCACGATCGCCGACCGCCTGCGCGCGGTGCTGTAGCCCGGCGGCCCGGTAGTCAGAGGTAACCCGGCTGGGGGAAAGCGGCCACCTGAATGGCCGCTGCCTGATCGGGTCACCGCCGGGCCGCGGCGGCCGGCGCGAGGGGCGTTCCGGCGAAAATTGATCACCGAGCGGAATCGGAACCGGTCGGCGGGCGCCCTTCGCGGCGGCCCGGCCCGGCCGGTTTCGCGGCGATCCGGTGAATTCCGGCCGGTGGTCTTCGGGATCCGCTGCGGTGAGTGAGCAGTCGCCCGGCGCGGACAGCGACCGGCGGGGAAATCCGTGCCGTGCTACGGGAATCGCGGAATGAAACTGCGGAAACCGCTAAGCCGCACCGATTTTCCGCGCTGCGCGAGGTAAGCGGTCGAAGAGGCGAGTCGGCGTTCGAAGCCGAACTGCAAGCCACGTCAGGGAATTCGCCCGGAAACCAGAAATCCGGAGCGGGGGAGCGGCCGGGGCGAGGAAACAGTCCCCGGCGGTGCGGCTCGGAACGGAAAACGCGCCGGAAACGTGGACGGGTTCGATTTCCGGCGGCGAAAACGGAGAACTTCAGGCGGGTCCGCCGCACGGCGAACAAGGCACGTCACCGCGGCCGCGGTCGAGATCGGCTCGGATCACCCGAGGTCAACCCGGTCGAGCGCGGCGGCGGAAGAGCCGGGACCCGGCGGCTTCAGAAACGGGATTTCGGGGGCTCCAGCTCCAGAACCGGAACTGTGGTGGCTTCAGGACCAGGACTTCGGCGGCTCCGGAACCGCAACTTCAGCAGGTCCGGAACCGGTAAATCGGCAGCTCCGGCCTCACCCGAAGCGCGGCGGGCGTTCCCGGTTCCCCGGGTGCGGGAAGCCCGCCGCGTCGTGCACGGCCGCTGCCGCCATCGGTCCTCAGTCCTCTTTGGACGGCCGGGCTTCCGGCGGGAGGACGCCCCAGTCGATGAGCTGCTCGGTGAGCTCGCCGGGGGTCATGTCGTAGATGATGGCGAGCGAGCGCAGGTCCTCGGTGCGGATGGAGAGCACCTTGCCGTTGTAGTCGCCGCGCTGGCTCTGGATGGTGGCCGCGTACCGGGCGAGCGGGCCGACCTTCTCCGCGGGCAGCTGCTGGAGCCGCTCCAGGTTGATCACGATCTTCGTGGCGGGCTCGGCTCCGGACGGGACGCGGCCCTCCGGCAGCAGTTCGACCACCGGGACGCCGTAGAAGTCCGCCAGCTCGGCCAGCTTCTGGACGGTGACCGCCCGGTCGCCGCGCTCGTACGAGCCGACCACGACGGCCTTCCAGCGGCCGCCGGACTTCTGCTCGACCCCGTGCAGGGACAGGCCTTGCTGCTGGCGGATCCCGCGGAGCTTGGCCCCGAGCGCCTTGGCGTAATCGCCCATCTGGTGGTTCTCCGTTTCCTCACCCCGCGCCGGCCGGGAGGACCGGGCCGGGGACTCCTCGAGTCGAATACTCAGAGTAATGGTTACGCATAGTTGTCACCAGGTCAAGCAGAAGGTCGGTCCGCGCAGGTGGCGGCCGTGCGCGTACCACCCGGAAGACTGATTGACCGGTCCTGCTACTGTCGGTGCGGTTTCCGGCAGCAGCCGGTTGCCGACGTCCTTTAAGGACCCGTCCAGAGAGGCGGGGAAGGAGGTCCGCCTTGTCGTCACGTCCGCGTGGCGCGGCGGAGCCGGCGGGAGAGCGCGAGCTGCTGTCCGCCGGTGATGTCGCGCGCACGATCGCGAGGATGGCCCACCAGGTCATCGAGAAGACCGCTCTCGGAGCCGGTCCGCCGGAGCAGTACCCGGTGCTGCTCGGCATCCCCACGCGCGGCACTCCGCTGGCCGCGCGCCTCGCCGAGAAGATCGGCGAGTTCGCCGGGGTCGCGCCCCCGCACGGCGCCCTCGACGTCACCCTTTACCGCGACGATCTCCGCCGCCGTCCGCCGCGCGCTCTCGAGCAGACGCAGCTGCCGCCGGACGGGATCGACAACCGGGTCGTCATCCTCGTCGACGACGTCCTGTTCTCCGGCCGCACCATCCGCGCCGCCCTCGACGCCTTGCGCGACCACGGCCGCCCGCGTGCCGTCCAGCTCGCCGTGCTCGTCGACCGCGGCCACCGCGAGCTGCCGATCCGCGCCGACTACGTCGGCAAGAACGTGCCCACCGCGCGCGCCGAGGGCGTCTCCGTGCTGTTGTCCGAAACCGACGGCCGGGACGCGGTGCTGCTGCGCGCGCCGGAAGGAGAAACCCGGTGAAGCACCTGCTCGCCACCGACGGGCTCGACGCGGACACCGCGACCGCCGTGCTCGACACCGCCGACGAGCTGAAGCACACGCTGCTCGGCCGCGAGGTGAAGAAGCTGCCGACGCTGCGCGGCCGCACCGTCATCACGCTGTTCTACGAAAACTCCACGCGCACCCGGGTGTCGTTCGAGATCGCCGGGAAGTGGATGAGCGCGGACGTGATCAACGTCTCGGCGTCCAGCTCCTCGGTGAACAAGGGCGAATCGCTGCGGGACACCGCGCTCACCCTGGCCGCCGCGGGCGCCGACTGCGTGATCATCCGGCACCCCGCTTCGGGCGCCGCGCACCGGCTGTCGGGCTGGCTCGCCGGTCCGGGCACCGCGGTGGTCAACGCGGGCGACGGCACGCATGAGCACCCGACCCAGGCGCTGCTCGACGCGGCGACCTTGCGCGAGCGCCTCGGTTCGTTGAAGGACCGGCGGATCGCGATCGTCGGCGACGTCCTGCACAGCCGGGTCGCGCGGTCGAACATCCACCTGCTCAGCACTCTCGGCGCCGAGGTGGTGCTCGTCGCGCCGCCGACGCTGCTGCCGGTCGGCGTGGAGAAGCTGCCGGTCACGGTGTCGCACGACCTCGACGCCGAGCTGCCCGCGGTCGACGCGGTGATGATGCTCCGCGTTCAAGCTGAACGCATGCACGGCGGGTTCTTCCCTTCCGCGCGCGAATATTCGATCTCTTACGGGCTCTCCGCGCGCCGTCAGGCGCTGCTGCCAGACCACGCTGTCGTGCTGCACCCCGGTCCGATGCTGCGCGGCATGGAGATCGCCTCCGCGGTCGCGGATTCCCCCTCCTCAGCCATTACCGAACAGGTCCGCAACGGCGTCCACGTGCGCATGGCGGTCCTCTACCACCTCCTGGCCAGTGAAGGAGCTGCCGCGTGAGCATCGTGATCAAGGGTGCCCGCCCGTACGGCGAGGGCGAGCCGGCCGACATCCTGATCGAAGACGGTGTGATTGCCGCGATCGGCGGGTTTCGGGTTCCCGACGGCGCCGAGATACTCGACGCCGAGGGCCAGGTCCTGCTGCCCGGGTTCGTCGACCTGCACACGCACCTGCGCGAGCCGGGCCGCGAAGACACCGAAACCATCGACAGCGGTTCCGCCGCCGCCGCGCTGGGCGGCTACACCGCCGTGTTCGCCATGGCCAACACCGATCCGGTCGCCGACAACGCACTCGTCACCGACCACGTGTGGCGGCGCGGGCAGGAAGTCGGCCTGGTCGACGTCCACCCGGTCGGCGCGGTCACCGTCGGGCTCAAGGGCGAGAAGCTCGCCGAACTGGGCACGATGGCGAAGGGCACCGCGGCGGTGCGGGTCTTCTCCGACGACGGCGTGTGCGTCGCGGATCCGCTGCTGATGCGCCGCGCGCTGGAGTACTCGACCGCGCTCGACGCCGTGATCGCCCAGCACGCCGAGGAACCGCGGCTCACCGTCGGCGCGCAGGCGCACGAGGGCGAGCAGGCGTCGCGCCTCGGTTACCCGGGCTGGCCGGCGTCGGCGGAGGAGTCGATCGTCGCGCGCGATTGCCTGCTGGCACTGCACGCGAACGCGCGGCTGCACGTCTGCCACGTCTCCACCGCAGGCACCGTCGACGTCCTGCGCTGGGCGAAGGAACGCGGCACGAAGGTGTCGGCCGAGGTCACGCCGCACCACCTGCTGCTGACCGACGACCGGCTGGAGACCTACGACCCGGTCAATAAGGTCAACCCGCCGCTGCGCACCGGCGGCGACGCGGAGAAGCTGCGCGCCGCGCTGGCCGAGGGCGTGGTGGACTGCGTCGCGACCGACCACGCGCCGCACGCCCCGCAGGACAAGGACACCGAATGGGCCGCGGCCCGGCCGGGCATGCTCGGCCTGCAGACCGCGCTGTCGGTGGTCGTCGAGACGATGGTCAAGACCGGCCTGCTCGACTGGCGCGGCGTCGCCCGCGTCATGAGCGAGCGGCCCGCGGAGGTCGGGAACCTCGCCGGGCACGGCCGTCCGATCGAGGTGGGCGAACCGGCGAACTTGACGCTGGTCGACCCGGACGCCGAATGGACCGTGCGCGGGGCCGAGCTGGCCAGCATCGCGGCCAACACCCCGTACGAGGGAATGCGGTTGCCCGGCGTGGTGACGGCGACCCTGCTGCGCGGGCGGATCACCGCGCGCGAGGGGAAGATCTGCTGATGGAGCGGCTGCTGCTGACGCTGGGGATCGTCGTCTTCTTCCTGCTGTGCCTGTGGGGCATGTGGATGGGCTGGCGGCGCAAGGCGCGTTCGCAGAGCGCGCGGATCGCGCCGTTCCCGGAGATCCCGGCCGAGCCCGGCGAGTTCCAGCTGGAGTCCGTCGGCGTGTGCGTGGGCACCACGACCGCGGGCAACTGGCAGGACCGCGTCGTCACGCGAGGCGCGGGCCCGCGTTCCGGAGCGGTCTGGCGGCTGCACCCGGACGGGATCGCGGTGGAACGCGGCGGGCTGCCGGACTTCTGGATCCCGCGCTCCTCGATCACCGGGATCCGCCGCGACTCCCGGCTCGCCGGGAAGGTCACCGGCACCGATGTGCTGCTGGTGATCACCTGGCGGCTCGGCGACGTCGAGCTGGACACCGGATTCCGGGGTGACGACCTGGACGACTATCCGCAATGGATCAACGAACTTTCCGATCACGACATCAAGGGAGGTGCCCAGTGAGCACCGGCACTCGCGGCCCCGCCGCCCTGGTTCTCGAAGACGGCCGGGTGTTCCGCGGCGCGGCGTACGGCGCGCGCGGGCGGACCCTCGGCGAGGCGGTGTTCTGCACCGGCATGACGGGTTACCAGGAAACGCTGACGGATCCGTCCTACCACCGCCAGATCGTGGTGCAGACGGCGCCGCAGATCGGCAACACGGGCTGGAACGACGAGGACGACGAATCGGCCCGGATCTGGGTTTCCGGTTACGTGGTGCGGGATCCCGCGCGCACGCCGTCGAGCTGGCGGGCGAAGCGCACGCTGGACGACGAACTGGTCCGCCAGGGCGTGGTCGGGATTTCCGAAGTGGACACCCGGACGCTGACGCGGCATCTGCGCGAGCAGGGCGCGATGCGCGCGGGCGTCTTCTCCGGCGACGCGCTGGGCAGCGACGAGCAGATGGTCGAACAGGTCCTGGCGAGCCCGCCGATGAAGGGCGCGGACCTCGCGGGCGAGGTCTCCACGGACAACCCGTATGTCGTTGCGGCGCAAGGCGAACGGCGGTTCCGGGTCGCGGCGCTGGACCTGGGGATCAAGTCGAACACGCCGCGGCTGATGACGCAGCGGGGCATCGAGGTGCACGTGCTGCCCTCGAGCACGAGCGCGGAGGAACTGCTGGCGCTGGAGCCGGACGGAGTGTTCCTGTCCAACGGCCCGGGCGACCCGGCGACGACCGCGCACGCGACGGCGTTGACGAAAACCGTTCTGGAGCAGCGGATTCCGCTGTTCGGGATTTGTTTCGGCAACCAGATCCTCGGCCGCGCCTTGGGTTTGGGCACCTACAAGATGCGCTACGGGCACCGGGGCATCAACATCCCGGTGATCGACGTGGCGACCGGCCGGGTCGCGATCACCGCGCAGAACCACGGTTTCGCCCTCGAAGGCGAGCCGGGCCAGCGCTTCGATTCCCCTTACGGGGCCGCGCAAATCAGCCACTACTGCCCGAACGACGACACCGTCGAGGGCGTGCGCGCGTTCGACGTGCCCGCGTTTTCCGTGCAGTACCACCCCGAAGCGGCAGCGGGTCCGCACGACGCCGCGCCGCTGTTCGACGAATTCGTTGACTTGATGGAGAAGAAGGCCTGATGCCGAAGAGGACTGACATCCAGCACGTGCTGGTGATCGGCTCCGGGCCGATCGTGATCGGGCAGGCGGCCGAGTTCGACTACTCGGGCACGCAGGCCTGCCGGGTGCTGCGCAGCGAGGGTCTGCGCGTGTCCCTGGTGAACTCGAACCCGGCGACGATCATGACGGACCCGGAGTTCGCGGACGCGACCTACATCGAGCCGGTGACGCCGGACTTCGTGGAGAAGGTCATCGCGGCGGAGCGCCCGGACGCGATCCTGGCGACGCTGGGCGGGCAGACCGCGCTGAACTGCGCGGTGGCGCTGCACGAGCGCGGCGTGCTGGAAAAGTACGGCGTCGAGCTGATCGGCGCGGACATCGACGCGATCCAGCGCGGCGAGGACCGGCAGAAGTTCAAGGACATCGTGCGCACGGTCGGCGCGGACGTGCCGCGCTCGCGGGTGTGCCACGACATGGACGAGGTCCGCGCGACGGTCGAGGAACTGGGCCTGCCGGTGGTCATCCGGCCGTCGTTCACGATGGGCGGCCTCGGCTCCGGCATGGCGCACACGCCCGAGGACCTGGAGCGGCTGGCCTCGACCGGGCTCACCGAGTCCCCGGTCACCGAGGTGCTGATCGAGGAGAGCGTGCTCGGCTGGAAGGAGTACGAGCTCGAGCTGATGCGCGACAAGCACGACAACGTCGTGGTCGTGTGCTCGATCGAGAACGTGGACGCGATGGGCGTGCACACCGGCGACTCGGTCACCGTCGCCCCGACGATGACGCTGACCGACCGCGAGTTCCAGGTCATGCGCGACGTCGGCATCGCGGTGCTGCGCGAGGTCGGCGTGGACACCGGCGGCTGCAACATCCAGTTCGCGTTCAACCCGGCCGACGGCCGGATGGTCGTGATCGAGATGAACCCGCGCGTGTCGCGAAGCAGTGCGCTGGCGTCGAAGGCGACCGGTTTCCCGATCGCGAAGATCGCGGCGAAGCTGGCCATCGGCTACACGCTGGACGAGATCCGCAACGACATCACCGGCGAGACCCCGGCGGCGTTCGAGCCGACGCTGGACTACGTCGTGGTGAAGGTGCCGCGGTTCGCGTTCGAGAAGTTCCCCGGCGCGGACCCCACGCTGACCACGACGATGAAGAGCGTCGGCGAGGCGATGTCGTTCGGCCGCAGTTTCCCCGAGGCGCTCGGGAAGGCGATGCGGTCGATCGAGACGAAGGCGACCGGGTTCTGGACGCTGCCCGACCCCGAGGGCGCGACCGTCGAGTCCACTTTGGACTCGCTGCGCACGCCGCACGAAGGCCGCCTCTACGAGGTGGAACTGGCGCTGCGGCTCGGCGCGACGGTCGAGCAGGTGCACGAGGCTTCCGGCATCGACCCGTGGTTCATCGACCAGATCGCGCTGATCGGCGAGGTCGGCGCCGAGGTCCGCGACGCCCCGGTGCTCGACGGCGACCTGCTGCGGCGGGCGAAGCGCACCGGCCTGTCGGACCGCCAGATCGCCGCGCTGCGCCCGGAACTCGCGGGCGAGGACGGCGTGCGGGCGCTGCGGCACCGGCTGGGCGTGCGGCCGGTGTTCAAGACGGTCGACACCTGCGCGGCGGAGTTCGCGGCGAAGACGCCCTACCACTACTCGGCCTACGAGACCGACCCCGCGGCCGTCTCCGAGGTCGCGGCGCAGGGCGACAAGCCGAAGGTGCTGATCCTCGGCTCCGGGCCGAACCGGATCGGGCAGGGCATCGAGTTCGACTACTCCTGCGTGCACGCGGCGATCGCGTTGCGCGAGGCCGGGTTCGAGGCCGTGATGGTCAACTGCAACCCGGAAACCGTGTCCACGGACTACGACACGAGCGACCGGCTGTACTTCGAGCCGCTGTCGTTCGAGGACGTGCTCGAGGTCGTGCACGCCGAGCAGCAGTCCGGCACGGTCGCCGGCGTGATCGTGCAGCTGGGCGGGCAGACCCCGCTCGGCCTCGCGCAGCGGCTGGCCGACGCCGGGGTCCCGGTCGTCGGGACGCCGCCGGAGGCGATCGACCTGGCCGAGGACCGCGGCGCGTTCGGCGAGGTGCTGACCGAGGCCGGGCTGCCCGCGCCGAAGTACGGCACGGCGACCTCGTTCGAGGGCGCGAAGCGGATCGCCGACGAGATCGGCTACCCGGTGCTGGTCCGCCCCTCCTACGTGCTGGGCGGGCGCGGCATGGAGATCGTCTACGACGAGGAATCCCTCGCCGGCTACATCCGCCGCGCCACCGAGGTCACCCCCGAGCACCCGGTGCTCGTGGACCGGTTCCTGGACGACGCCATCGAGATCGACGTCGACGCGCTGTTCGACGGCGAGGACCTCTACCTCGGCGGCGTCATGGAGCACATCGAGGAAGCCGGGATCCACTCCGGCGACTCCTCCTGCGCCCTGCCGCCGATCACCCTCGGCGCGCAGGACCTCGACGCGGTCCGCCGCTCCACCGAGGCCATCGCGCGCGGCGTCGGCGTCCGCGGCCTGCTCAACGTGCAGTACGCGCTCAAGGACGACGTGCTCTACGTCCTGGAAGCCAACCCGCGCGCCTCGCGCACCGTCCCGTTCGTCTCCAAGGCCACCGCCGTCCCGCTGGCGAAGGCCGCGGCGCTGGTGATGACCGGCTCGACGATCAAGGACCTGCGCGCCAGCGGCGTCCTGCCCGCCGAGGGCGACGGCGGCCGCATGCCCGCCGACTCGCCGGTCGCGGTCAAGGAAGCCGTGCTGCCCTTCCACCGGTTCCGCACGCCGGAAGGACACGGCGTCGACTCGCTGCTCGGCCCGGAAATGAAATCCACCGGCGAGGTCATGGGCGTCGACACCTCCTTCGGGAAAGCATTCGCGAAATCCCAAAGCGGCGCCTACGGATCCCTTCCCACCTCGGGACGGGTTTTCGTCTCCGTCGCCAACCGCGACAAGCGTTCGCTCGTGTTCCCGGTGAAGCGGCTGGCCGACCTCGGCTTCGAAATCCTCGCCACCTCCGGCACCGCGGAAGTGTTGCGGCGCAACGGGGTTGCCTGTTCGGTCGTGCGCAAGCACTCCGAGCCGGACCCGGGAACCGGCGAGCCGAACATCGTCGACGTGATCCTCGCCGGCGAGGTCAACATGGTGATCAACACGCCGTACGGAAACAGCGGACCGCGCGTGGACGGTTACGAAATCCGGACTGCCGCGGTTTCGCGCGATATTCCGTGTGTCACCACGGTTCAGGGTGCCGCGGCGGCCGTGCACGGCATCGAAGCGCTTATCCGCGGCGACATCGGCGTGCGCAGCCTGCAGGACCTCCAGGCGGCCTTGAAGGCGACGTCGTGACCGCGCGGTTCGGGGCTCGGCTGGCCGAAGCGGTGGCCGCGCGCGGGCCGCTGTGCGCCGGGATCGACCCGCATCCGGGCTTGATCGAGGCGTGGGGCCTGCCGCTCGACGCGAGCGGGCTCGAACGCTTCGCGCTCAGCGCCGCGGAGGCGCTGGGCGAGGTGGCGGCGATCGTGAAGCCGCAGTCGGCGTTCTTCGAAGCGTTCGGGCCCGCCGGAGTGGCGGTGCTCGAACGCGTCGTGGACGTCGCCCACGACGCCGGAGCGCTCGTCCTGCTGGACGTGAAGCGCGGGGACATCGGTTCCACCATGGCGGCCTACACGGCGGCGTACGTGGCCGAGAAGGCGGCTTTCACCGCCGACGCGGCCACGGTGTCGCCGTACCTCGGCTTCGGCGCGCTCGACGCGGCTGTCGCGGCGGCGCGCGAAGCGGGCAACGGGCTCTTCGTTCTCGCGCGCACGTCCAACCCGGAAGCGAACGCGTTGCAGCGCGCGCGGCTCGAAGACGGCCGTACGGTCGCTCAGAGCGTCGTAGACGCTGCTGCGGACCACAATGCGGGTGCTGAGCCGTACGGCGACGTCGGCGTGGTCGTAGGGGCCACTGTGGCTCCTGGGGAAGTCGACCTGAGCCGGCTCAACGGACCGGTGCTCGCACCCGGTTTCGGGGCGCAGGGGGCAACTGAGGCGGATTTGCGGGCAGTCTTCGGCGAGGGGCTCCCAGGCCTGCTCCCGGCCTCGTCGCGCGACCTGCTGCGCCACGGCCCGGACACGGCGGCGTTACGCCGTGCGGCCCAAGAGGTGAACGGCCGGTTGGCGGGACTCCGCGAAAAAGGCCAATAGCAGGCCCCGGAATCGCGCTCCACCAGCCACCCCCGCATTGTGGCCCCTGCTCAGGGGTGGGTACCGTCGCGTCACCCACCCAGATGTGAGAACTACCGGAGGAAAACGTGGCACTTCCCCAGCTGACAGAGGAACAGCGTGCTGCGGCGCTGGAGAAGGCCGCCGCCGCCCGCCGCATCCGTGCTGAGCTGAAGGAGCGGCTGAAGCGGGGCGGTACCACTCTGGTCGACGTGCTGAAGCAGGCCGAGGAGAACGAAGTCCTCGGCAAGATGAAGGTTTCGGCCTTGCTCGAGGCGCTCCCCGGCGTCGGCAAGGTGCGCGCCCAGCAGACGATGGAACGACTGGAGATCGCCCCCAGCCGCAGGCTCCGCGGGCTCGGCGACCGGCAGCGCAAGGCGCTGCTGGCCGAGTTCAGCGGCGAGTGAGCGGCGTCGGTCAGGACTACCCGGTGACCCGGGGCGCCGACCGCGGCAGTGAGCCGGTGGCAGGAGACATCTCCCGCCCCCGGCTCACGGTCGTCTCCGGCCCTTCCGGCGTCGGGAAGTCGAGTGTGGTGGGACAGCTGCGCCTGCTCGAGCCGAACCTGTACTTCAGCGTTTCGGTGACGACGCGGGCGCCGCGGCCGGGCGAGGTCGACGGAAACCATTACCACTTCGTGGATTCCGCCGAATTCGACCGGATGGTGGCCGGGAACCGGCTGCTGGAATGGGCCGAGTTCGCGGGCAACCGGTACGGCACGCCGCGCGAGCCGGTGGAGAAGGCGTTGGCCGACGGCCGTCCGGCGGTACTGGAGATCGAACTCCAGGGCGCCCGGCAGGTCCGGGCCGCGATGCCGGAAGCGCGGCTGGTCATGCTGATGCCGCCGTCCTGGGAAGAACTGGTCGGCCGGCTCACCGGACGCGGCACCGAGACCGAGGCCGCCGTGGCCGCCCGGCTGGCGGAGGCGGAACGCGAACTGGCCGCGGCGGGGGAGTTCGACGAGCGGGTCGTGAACGCCGACGTCGAGGTCGCCGCGCGGCGGTTGCTAGACTTGATTACCGGCGGTGGCGATTCTGCCGCCGCTCGATGTGACGATACGGAGCACCACGAGTGACTGTGCAACAGGCGACGCTGGAAGAGCTCGAAGGCATCACCAACCCGCCGATCGACGACCTGCTCGAAAAGGTCTCCTCGAAGTACGCGCTGGTGATCTACTCGGCCAAGCGGGCCCGGCAGATCAACGACTACTACGCGCAGCTGGGCGAGGGCCTGCTGGAATACGTCGGCCCGCTGGTCGAGCCCGGCCCCCGCGAGAAGCCGCTGTCGATCGCGCTGCGCGAGATCCACGGCGGGCTGCTCGAGCACACCGAGGGTGAATGACGCCAAGCCCAGGGTCGTCCTGGGCGTGGGCGGCGGCATCGCCGCCTACAAGGCGTGCGAGGTCCTGCGGGGCCTCACCGAATCCGGGCACGACGTCCGCGTCGTGCCCACCGAGGCCGCGCTGAACTTCGTCGGCGCGGCGACCTTCGAGGCGCTGTCCGGGAACCCGGTGCACACCGGGGTTTTCACCGAGGTGCCCGAGGTGCAGCACGTGCGGGTCGGCAAAGAGGCCGACCTCGTGCTGGTCGTCCCGGCGACCGCGAACCTGCTGGCCAAGGCCGCGCACGGGCTCGCCGACGACCTTCTGACGAACACCCTGCTCACCGCCCGGTGCCCGGTCGCCTTCTTCCCGGCGATGCACACCGAGATGTGGGAGCACCCGGCCACCCGCGACAACGTGGCGCTGCTGCGCTCGCGCGGCATGGTCGTCACCGAACCGGCGGCGGGTCGGCTCACGGGCGTCGACACCGGCAAGGGACGGCTCGCCGACCCGGCCGAGATCGTCGACCTGGCCCGCTTGCTGCTCGCCGAACCGAAGGCGTTGCCGCGAGACCTCGAAGGCCTCCGCGTGGTGATCTCCGCGGGCGGTACCCGCGAACCGCTCGACCCGGTCCGTTTTCTCGGCAACCGCTCGTCGGGCAAACAGGGCTTCGCCCTCGCCCGGGTCGCCGCGCAACGCGGTGCCGAGGTCACGCTGGTAGCTGGGCACACCGACGAACTTCCCGCCCCGGCGGGCGCGACGCTGCAGCGCGTGTCTACCGCGGAAGAAATGCGCAAAGCAGTGCATTCCGCCGCTGCGGACGCGGATGTCGTCGTGATGGCCGCCGCGGTCGCGGATTTCCGGCCCGCGACGCTGGCCGACCACAAGATCAAGAAGTCCGATGACAGCCCGGACCCGGTCATCACGCTCGACCGCAACGCCGACATCCTCGCCGAAGTGGTGCGAGGACGGCGTTCCGGGCAGATCGTCGTGGGCTTCGCCGCGGAAACCGGCGACGAGAACGGCAGTGTCCTCGACCACGCCCGCGCCAAGCTTCGCCGCAAGGGCGCGGATCTGCTCGTGGTCAACGCGGTCGGCGACGGAAAAGCCTTCGGCACCGAGGACAATTCGGGCTGGCTGCTCGCGTCGGACGGCACTGAGCAGGTCATTCCGCAGGGTGCCAAGGCCCGGCTGGCGGCCACATTGTGGGATGCCGTAACAGCGTTGATCGAACGTCGACTTTAGCTACAGGCCCGCTGGGTAGGGTGGGCTGTGCCAGGAGCGCCTGAAATCCGGTGGGGCGCCACCGCTTGACCGAGGGAAGTGACGAGGTCGTGTCTGCGTCCACGAAAAGGCTGTTCACGTCGGAATCCGTGACTGAGGGCCACCCCGACAAGATCTGTGACGCCATCAGCGACTCGATCCTCGACGGCCTGCTGACCAAGGACCCGCGCAGCCGGGTCGCCGTCGAGACCCTGATCACGACGGGCCAGGTGCACGTCGCGGGCGAGGTGACGACCGAGGCGTACGCGGACATCCCCACCATCGTGCGGGACGTCATCCTGCGCATCGGCTACGACTCGTCGGCCAAGGGCTTCGACGGCAACTCCTGCGGCGTGAACGTGGCGATCGGGTCGCAGTCGCCCGACATCGCCCAGGGCGTCGACACGGCGTACGAGTCGCGCGTGGAATCGGACGAGGACGAGATCAACCGCCAGGGCGCGGGCGACCAGGGCCTGATGTTCGGCTACGCCTGCTCGGACACGCCCGAGCTGATGCCGCTCCCGATCGCCCTCGCACACCGCCTCTCGCGCCGGCTGACCGCGGTCCGCAAGGACGGCGTGCTGCCGTACCTGCGTCCCGACGGCAAGACCCAGGTCACCATCGAGTACGCGGGCGAACAGCCGGTGCGGCTCGACACCGTCGTGGTCTCCACCCAGCACGCGGACGGCATCGACCTGGAGCAAATGCTGGGCGTCGACGTGAAGAAGCACGTCGTCGAGCCGGAGCTGGCCGAACTGGGCCTCGACACCGACAGCACCCGCCTCCTGGTGAACCCCACCGGACGCTTCGTGATCGGCGGCCCGATGGGCGACGCGGGCCTCACCGGCCGCAAAATCATCGTCGACACCTACGGCGGCATGGCCCGCCACGGCGGCGGCGCGTTCTCCGGCAAGGACCCGTCCAAGGTGGACCGCTCCGCCGCGTACGCGATGCGCTGGGTGGCCAAGAACGTGGTCGCGGCCGGGCTTGCCGGACGGGTCGAGGTGCAGGTGGCGTACGCGATCGGCAAGGCCGCTCCCGTGGGCCTGTTCGTCGAGACCTTCGGCACCGAAACGGTCGACCCGACCAAGATCCAGTCGGCCATCAGCGAGGTCTTCGACCTGCGTCCCGCCGCGATCATCCGCGACCTGGACCTCCTGCGCCCGATCTACGCCCCGACGGCGGCATATGGCCACTTCGGCCGCCCGGACCTGAACCTCCCCTGGGAAAGCACCGCCCGCGCGGACGCCCTGCGCTCCCTGGCCGGCGCCTGATCCGTTCTTTGGTCCGTGAAGGGCCCCTTGAGGGAATCTAATTCCCTGAAGGGCGCCTCCAGCTCCTGCATCACGAGCGTGCCCGTGGCGTCCTGGGTCAGCGTCTGATCGACCCGCAGGCCGATT
>NZ_JBSFNS010000071.1:0-42825 GCF_053587275.1 Amycolatopsis sp. NPDC003676 | reverse complement strand
CCCCACCCCCTAAACAACCCAAAAAACCCGGCGCTGGGGTGCTTGTCAAGGCATCTTTCCCGCCTTGACAAGCACCCCAGCGCCGTAGTCGCACTAAAAAATCGGGGTGCCCAGCCTCACCGCCGGGGCGCAATGTCGCCGCCAGGCGACGAGCCACCCGAGAACTCAGGAAGCAAACCCTCCAGCCCCAGCCCAATCCAACGCAAAGGCAGGCAACACACCAAGCACCAACGTAACCACAACACCCAAAGCAATAGCCGCAGTAGTAAACCCACCCGGCACCGTAACGGTAGGCCCATCAGCAGCAGGCTCAGAGAAATACATCAACACGATGACCCGCAGATAGAAGAACGCAGCCACCGCACTAAACACCAGCGCGACAACCACCAACGGCGCCATCCCATCCGACAACGCCGCCGAAAACACCACGAACTTCCCAACAAACCCACTGGTCAACGGAATCCCAGCCAACGCCAGCAGCAAGAACGTAAACACCCCAGCCAAAACCGGCGACCGCTTGGCCAACCCAGCCCAAGCGGAAAGATGCGTAGCCTCCCCGCTGGAGTCGCGAACCAGGGAAACCACACCGAACGCAGCCAACGTAGTGAACCCGTAAGCCAGCAAGTAGAACAGCGTGCTGGACAACCCATCCTCGGTCATCGCAATAGCACCCACGAGCAAGAACCCAGCGTGCGCCACAGACGAGTAAGCGATCATCCGCTTAACATCAGTCTGCGTCAGACCGAGAATCGCCCCGAGCGCCATAGAAATAATGGCCACGGCCCACATAACCCCGCGCCACTCCCAGCTAGTCGAGGAAAACCCGACGCTGAGCACACGCAAGATCGCCCCGAACGCGGCAACCTTCGTACAAGCAGCCATAAACCCGGTAACCGGAGTAGGCGCACCCTGGTAGACGTCCGGCGTCCAAGTATGGAACGGCCCAACCGACCCCTTGAACAACAGACCCACCACAAGCAGCCCAAGACCGGCGAACAACAACGTGTCCGACCGATCCGACCCAGCAGCAGCATGCGCGATGTCAGCAAGCTTCACCGAGTCCGCGTACCCGTACAGCAACGCCAGCCCGTACAGGAAGAACGCCGAAGAGAACGCCCCCAGCAGGAAGTACTTAACCGCCGCTTCCTGCGAGATCAACCGACGACGGCGAGCAAGACCACACATGAGGTACAACGGCAGCGACAGAACTTCCAACGCAATGAACATCGTCAAAAGATCATTAGCAGCACAGAACGTCATCATCCCGCCAAGCGCAAACAGCGTCAGCGGAAAAACCTCAGTCTGCGACGTAGTAGCCGCCTGCGCCCGATCCTGCACAGTCCCGGGCCGGATCGCCGCCTGAGCCACAAACGCACCACCAGGCTCAACCTTGCGGTCAGCGATGAGGAACACCGCCCCAAGCCCAAGCAGCAACAAAGTGCCCCACAGGAACAACGACGGCCGGTCCACCGAAATAGACCCGGAGAACGTCGTCGTACCAGCCTTAGAAGCAGAAGCACCAGTCGCGTACAGGATCAGCGAGACCCCGGCGGCGATGATCGCGCCGAGGGAGATCGTGACCTGGATCCCCCATCGCGTCGCCTTCGGTGCGAACGCTTCCACCAGCACGCCGATGCACGCGACGCCGAAGACGATCAGCATCGGCAGCACGGCCGCGTAATCGACTGAAGGCACTTCGATCGGCGCTGCCGGCGCCTGCGCCAGGAACATGTCGAGCACGGTTTACTTGCCTCCCTGCACGGCAGACAGCGTCGCCTGCACCGACGGGGTGATCGTGTCGAGCATCGGCTTGGGATAGAAGCCCAGTCCGATGATCAGGATGACCATGGGCGCGAGGATCGCGATCTCGCGTTTGCCCAGGTCGGTAATGGCCTTGCGAGCGCCGAGTTCCGGCGCGATCGCGGTGCCCGGACCGCCGCCGACGCCCACCAGGGCGTCGCCGCGAACCGGGCCTTGCATGATCCGCTGGTACAGCCACAGCACGTACGCCGCGGCGAGCACCATGCCCACGGTCGCGAGGATCGTGTACACCGGCTGGTCCACAAAGGACCCCAGCAGCACGAGGAACTCGCTGATGAACGAGTTGGTCCCGGGCAGCGACAGCGCGGAAAGCCCGGCCAGCAGCAGCATTCCGCCGAGCAGCGGGGTCACCTTCGCCATGCCGCCGTAGTCCGAGATCTTGCTCGACCCGCCGCGCATCACGATCAGGCCGATCACCACGATCAGCATCCCGGTGGAGAGGCTGTGGTTCAGCATGTACGACACCGAACCGACCATCGCCTGCTCGTTGAAGGTGAAGATGCCCAGCGCGATGAACCCGAAGTGGGCGATCGACACGTAGGCGATGAACCGCTTCATGTCGCGCTGCCCGGCCGCGAGGATCGAGCCGTACAGCACGCCGATCACCGACAGGATCAGCACCAGCGGCGCGAGCGCCTTGCTGCCCTCCGGGAACATCGGCAGGCAGTACCGCAAGAAACCGAACGTGCCGACCTTGTCCAGCACGCCGACCAGCAGCACCGCGACGCCGATCGGGGCCTGGCCCGCGGCGTCCGGCAGCCAGGTGTGGAACGGGACCAGCGGCGCCTTGATCGCGAACGCCAGGAAGAAGCCGAGGAACAGCCAGATCTGCGTGCCGGTCGGCGCGTCGCGCACCACCGTGACCAGCGTGGCCCAGTCGAACGTGCCCTTGCCGAGCTTGTCCGAGGCCAGCGAGTACGCCCCGATCGCCGAGGCCAGCATGATCAGGCCGCCGAGGAACGAGTACAGGAAGAACTTCACCGCCGCGTACTGCCGGTTCGCGCCGCCGTATCCGCCGATCAGGAAGTACATCGGGATCAGCATGATCTCGAACAGCACGTAGAAGAGGAACACGTCGGTCGCCGCGAAGACGCCGATCGTGATCGCCTCCTGCAGCAGGATCAGCGACAGGAACCCGCCCGCGCTGCGGCCGGCGGGCAGCTTGTCGGTGAGCCCGAGCGCGCCGACGACGATCGGCACCAGGAGCGCGATCACCGCGATCATGATGAGCGAGATGCCGTCGGTGCCGAACGAGATGTGGATGCCGAAGTTCGGGATCCAGTCCATCGTCGTGGCCTGCTGGATGCGCTCGCCCGATGGCGAGTAGCTCGCCCAGAACGGGATGATCAGCAGGAACTCCACAATGGACACGACGAGCGCCGTGGCGACCGCGGCCCGGTCGTTCCCCTTGAGGAACGCCAGCACCAGCGAGCCGGCCAGCGGCAGCAGGATGAGCGCCAGAAGCCAAGTCATGTCAGGAGAACCTCACCAGCAGAAGGGCCGCGAGAAGCAGGAACGTGCCGCCGAGCATGGACAGTGCGTACGACCGCACGAATCCGGTCTGCGTCCGGCGCAGCCGCCCGGACCCGCCGCCGAGTGCCGCGGCCAGGCCGTTCACCGCGCCGTCGACGCCGCGGTTGTCCACGTACACCAGCGCCCGCGCCAGCCAGGTGCCCGGACGGGCGACCAGGGTTTCGTTGAGCGCGTTGCCGTACAGGTCCTTGCGCGCCGCGCGGACCGGCCAGGCCACCCGCTCCGGGCGTTCGACCGGGACGTCGCGCGAGGGACGGAACAGCCAGACCGCCAGCAGCACGCCGAGCGCGGCCAGCACCAGCGTCGCCGCCGGGACCGTCCACGAAGGAATCGGGGTGTGCTCGGCCTCCTCGAACTGGCCGACCACCGGGGACAGCCAGTCGACGAACCGGTTGCCCAGCGCGAAGAACGCACCGGCGCCGACCGAACCGACCGCCAGGATCGCCATCGGGACCCACATGATCGGCTTGGACTCGTGCGGGTGGAAATCGCGTCCGTCCGAAGACTTGATGTCCTTCCAGCGCTGCTTGCCGAAGAAGGTCATCATCATCAGCCGCGTCATGTAGAACGCGGTGAGCCCGGCGCCGATCACCGTGGCGAGCCCGAAAGCCCAGCCGCGCCAGCCTTCCTGGCCGAACGCCGCCTCGATGATCGCGTCCTTCGTGTAGTACCCGGTGAGGAACGGGAAGCCGATGATCGCCAGGTAGCCGAGGCCGAAGGTGACGAAGGTGATCGGCATCTTCTTGGCCAGGCCGCCGAACTTGCGCATGTCGACCTCGTCGTTCATGCCGTGCATGACCGAACCGGCCCCGAGGAACAGCCCGGCCTTGAAGAAGCCGTGCGCCACCAGGTGCATGATGCCGAGCGCGTAAATCCCCGGCCCGAGGCCGACCGCCAGCATCATGTAGCCGATCTGGCTGACCGTCGAGTACGCGAGCACCTTCTTGATGTCGTCGTAGGCACAGCCGACGATGCACCCGAGCAGCAGCGTGACCGCGCCGACCAGGGTGACGACCAGCCGTCCGTCCGGCGTCGCGGTGAAGATGACGTTGGAGCGGGCGACCAGGTAGACGCCCGCGGTGACCATCGTCGCCGCGTGGATGAGCGCCGACACCGGGGTCGGGCCTTCCATCGCGTCCGGAAGCCAGGCCTGCAGCGGGAACTGGCCCGACTTACCGCAGGCGCCCAGCAGCAACAGGATCGCGATGGCGGTGATCGCGCCCGGCGGGATCTTGCCCTGCGCGACGCCCTCGAAGACCTGCGCGTAACCGGTCGACCCGACGTACTTGAACATCAGGAAGATCGCCAGCGCGAGCCCGACGTCGCCGACGCGGTTCATCAGGAACGCCTTCTTCGCCGCGGTCGCCGCGGACGGGCGGTTCTGATACCAGCCGATCAGCAGGTACGAGGCGAGACCCACGCCCTCCCAGCCGAGGTACAGCGTCACGAAGCTGTTGCCCAGCACCAGGATCAGCATCGAGGCGACGAAGAGGTTCAGGTACGCGAAGAACCGGTACCGGCCCTCGTCGTCGGCCATGTAGCCGATCGAATAGAAGTGGATCAGCATGCCGACGCCGGTGATCAGCAGCACGAACGTCAGCGACAGCGCGTCGATGCGCAGCCCGAAGTCCACTTGCAGCTGGGTCACCGGGATCCACGAGTAGATCTTGGTGTCGGTGACCGAGTGGCTGTCGGTGGAGAAGAACAGGATCACGGCGTACACGAAGGCGAGCGTGACGGTGGCACAGCCGAGCAGGTGCCCCCACGCCTTCGCGCGTTTTCCGGATAGCAGCAGAACCAGGGCGCCGAGGGCGGGAAGGGCCACCAGCAGCCACGATGATGCGGTCACTCGGTCGTCTCCCTCAGTACTTCAGCAGGTTCGTGTCGTCGACCGAAGCCGAGCGGCGGGTGCGGAAGATCGCCATGATGATCGCCAGCCCCACCACGACCTCGGCGGCCGCGACCACCATCACGAAGAACGCCATCACCTGGCCGTGCAGCCCGCCGTTGATGCGGGCGAAGGTGACCAGGGTCAGGTTCACCGCGTTCAGCATCAGCTCGATGCACATGAACACGACGATCGCGTTGCGGCGGACCAGCACGCCCACCGCGCCGATGCAGAACAACAGCGCGGACAGCAGCAGGTAATAGCTCGGGGTCACTTTCCGTCCCCTTCTTCTTCCTCGGCGGGCTCGGCCTTGCCGACGCCGCCGACCAGTGCGTGCGCGTCGGGCTTGGGGCCCTCGTCCGCGATGAGCTTGCGCTCGCGCATGAGCCGGATCGCCGAGGTGGACTCGATGATCTCCGACAGCGATTCCGGCGCGACCGAACCGTCCGGCAGCAGCGCCGGGGTCGACACCGAGCTGGCGGTGGCGAACACGCCGGGACCGGGCAGCGGCGACGGACGGTCGTGCTTGCCCTGGAAGCGCAGCTTGACCAGTTCGCGCTGGGAGAGCTTGGTCTTGCCGGTGCGGCCGGTGAAGGCCAGCACCATCGCGCCGAGCGCGGCGGTGATCAGCAGCGCCGAGGTGAGCTCGAACGGGAACAGGTACTGGGTGAAGATCAGCCGGCCGAGACCGCCGGGGCCGCCGCCGGTCTGCTGGTACGGGTCGAGCGGTTTGGCCGGGGTCACATTGACCATCGCGCGGAACACGCCCGCGGCGATCAGCGCGGCGAGCCCGATGCCGAGCACCGACGCGGCGAGCCGTTGCCCGCGAAGGACTTCGACCACCGAGTCCGAGCTGTCCCGGCCGACCAGCATCAGCACGAACAGGAACAGCATCATGATCGCGCCGGTGTAGACGATGATCTGGGTGAACCCGAGGAACGGCGCGGACTGCGTCATGTACAGCGCGCCCAGCGTCAGCATCGTGAGCACCAGCCACAGCGCCGAGTGCACGGCGTTGCGGGAGAAGATCATCCCGAGCGCGCCCAGCAGCGAGAGCGGGCCGAGGATCCAGAACGCGATGGCCTCGCCGGTCGTCACGGACGCGTCGACGCCGGACGCCGGTGCCTGCGCGAGAAGGGCGGCGATCACTTCTTCGCCTCCTGCTGCTGCGCGTTCGCGGCCAGCTCGGGACCGTTCACGTAGTAGTCCTGCTCGTTGTCGCCGAGCCGCATCGGGTGCGGCGGCTGCTCCATGCCCGGCAGCAGCGGGGCGAGCAGGTCTTCCTTGGTGTAGATGAGCCGCTGCCGGTCGTCGTCGGCGAGCTCGTAGAAGTTGGTCATGGTGAGCGACCGGGTCGGGCACGCCTCGATGCACAGGCCGCAGCCGATGCAGCGCAGGTAGTTGATCTGGTAGTCCGCGCCGTACCGCTCGCCCGGCGAGTACCGCTCTTCGTCGGTGTTGTTGCCGCCCTCGACGAAGATCGCGTCCGCCGGGCACGCCCACGCGCACAGCTCGCAGCCGACGCACTTCTCCAGCCCGTCCGGATGCCGGTTGAGCTGGTGGCGGCCGTGGTAGCGCGGTGCGGCCGGAGCACCCGCCTCGGGGTACTCCTCGGTCGCGACCTTCTTGAACATCATCCCGAAGGTGACGCCGAATCCCTTGATGGGATTGAGGAAGTCAGTTGCCGCCATCTTCTGTTCCTTCCTGTGCGGCCGCCGCGGTGACGCCGGCCGGCTTGCGCCGCGCGGCCTTCGCCTCCGCCTTGGCCAGCGCCTTCTGCCGCGGCGTCGCGTCCGGGACCCGCAGGTCCAGCGGCGGCAGCGGGTAGCCGCTTCCGGCCAGGTCGACGTAGTCCGATTCGGGCAGCTTCTTGTCCGGCAGCGCGAGGCTCAGCAGCACGAGCACCACCAGCACGATGCCGACGCCGACGAGGATCTGCGGCCAGCTCCACTGGATGGTCTTGATCGCGACCACGACCACGATCCACACCAGGTTGACCGGGACCAGGACCTTCCAGCCCAGTCGCATGAACTGGTCATACCGCAGCCGGGGCAGCGTGCCGCGCAGCCAGATGAAGCCGAACAGCAGGAGGAAGGTCTTGGCGAAGAACCAGAGGATCGGCCACCAGTTCTGGTTCAGCGGCGAATCGTCGCCGACGAACGGGAACCGCCAGCCGCCGAGGAACAGCGTGGTGCAGAACGCCGAGACGATCACCATGTTGACGTACTCGGCGAGGAAGAACATCGCGAACTTCATCGAGCTGTACTCGGTGTGGAACCCGCCGACCAGTTCGGATTCGGCCTCCGGGAGGTCGAACGGCGCGCGGTTCGTCTCGCCGACCATCGAGATCACGTAGATCACGAAGCTCGGGATGAGCATGTAGAAGTACCAGCCGTGCGTCTGCGCCTGCACGATCTCCGACGTCTGCAGCGAACCGGAGTAGAGGATCACCGCGACGATCGAGAGGCCCATCGCGATCTCGTAGGAGATCACCTGCGCCGCCGAGCGCATGCCGCCGAACAGCGGGTACGGCGAGCCGGAAGCCCAGCCCGCCAGCACGATGCCGTACACGCCGACCGACGAGCAGGCGAGGATCACCAGCACGCCGACCGGGAGGTCCATCAGCTGCAGCACCGTGCGGTGCCCGAAGATCGAGACGACCGGGCCGAACGGGATGGCCGACAGCGCGATCAGCGCGGGGACCGCGGACAGTACCGGCGCGAGGAAGTACACCTTGCGGTCGGCGGTGTCCGGGATGATCTGCTCCTTGAACGGGAGCTTGACCGCGTCGGCGAGCGACTGCAGGTAACCGCCGGGGCCGACCCGGTTGGGGCCGGGCCGGTTCTGCATCCGGCCGATCGCCTTGCGCTCCCACACGATCAGGAAGATCGTCAGGACCGGCCCGATCAGCAGGACCACGACCGCCTTGATCAGGACGAGCCACCACGGGTCGTCGGCGAGCAGCCGGGCGCGTTCGGCCGCGTCCGGGTACTCGGCGAGGAACTGCGTGAGCTGCGGGCTCACTGGTCACCTCCGGAGATCTGCACGAGCGCGCCGTGTCCGGCGGCGAGTGCGGCGCGGACGGCCGAGCCGTCGGAGTTGCCGGGCAGCCACACCACGCCGTCCGGCAGGTCGGCGACCTCGACCGGCAGAATGATCGACCCGCGCTCGTTCGACACCCGGACGGTTCCGCCTAGTCCTTCAGCGGTTTTCGCCGAAAGCCGCGCGACCGGCGGCCGCTGGGTGCCCTTGAGGTGCGGTTCGTCGTCCTGCAGCGAGCCGTTGTCGATCAGCTGCCGCCAGGTGGCGAGCACTGCCTTGCCGTTCGGGACCGGGGCCGTGGAGGCGGCGACCGAAGGTGCGATCACCGACGGGGCGACCGGCGCGAGCTTCGCGAAGTCGCCCGCGGCGGCCGCCGGGGTCTGGGTGAACAGGTCGGCGTCCATCTCGACGGCCAGCGTGTCGAGCACCCGGCCGTCTGACAGGGAACCGGTGCCCTCCAACGTGATGTCGAAGTCGCGGCGGCGGCCCTCCCAGTTGAGGTAGCTGCCGGACTTCTCGACCGCCGGGGCGATCGGCAGGACCACGTCGGCCCGTTCGGTGACCTCGCTCGCCCGCAGTTCCAGGCTGACCACGAATCCGACGTTGTCGAGCGCGCGGCGGGCCAGGTCCGGGTCCGGCAGGTCGTTGGGGTCGACGCCGCCGACCACCAGCGCGTCCAGCTGTCCGCCGGAAGCGGCCTGGAGGATTCCGGTGACGTCGCGGCCCGGTTCGGCCGGAAGCTCGGCGCCCCACTGCTTGCCGACCTCGGCGCGAGCCGCGTCGTCGGCGACCGAGCGGCCGCCGGGCAGAAGCGTGGGGACACAACCGGTTTCGAGTGCACCCCGGTCGCCCGCTCGGCGCGGGATCCACGCCAGCCGGGCTCCGGTGCGGGCGGTGAGCCGCACCAGTGCGGAGAACAGGCCGGGGATTTCCGCGGCCCGCTCGCCGACCAGGATCACCGCGCCCTCGCCGCTGAGCGCCGCGTCGACGTCGGCCGCGTGCTGCGCGATGCCGTCCACCGCGGCCGCTTCGCCACCGGGTACGCAGGCCAGCAGTTCGCCGAAGGTCTTGCGCACCGAGGAGGTTGTCCACTGTCCCAAGTGGACAACGCGGGTGCGGTTCTTGCGGGCCGCCTTGCGCAGCCGCAGGAACACGATCGGCGCTTCGTCCTCGGGTTCGAACGCCACGCACAGCACCGTCTTGGCCTGTTCGAGCTCGCCGAACGTCACGCCGGTTTCCGGCGTGGTGCCCACGACCGTCGAGCCGAGGAACGCCAGCTCCTCGTCCGAGTGCGCGCGGGTGCGGAAGTCGATGTCGTTGGTGCGCAAGGCGATCCGGGCGAACTTCGAGTACGCGTAGGCGTCCTCGACGGTCAGCCGGCCACCGGTGAGCACCGCGCCGCCCTTGCCCTCGCGGGCCTTCAGCAGCCCGGCCGAGGCGATCCGGAGCGCGTCGGTCCAGGACGCTTCCTCCAGCTCGCCGTGCTCGTTGCGGACGAGCGGACGGCGGATCCGGTCACCGGCCTGCACGTAGCGGAACGCGAAGCGGCCCTTGTCGCACAGCCATTCCTCGTTCACCTCCGGGTCGTCGCCAGCCAGCTTGCGCTGGACCTTGCCGCGGCGGAAGTCGGTGCGCTCGGCGCAGCCGGACGAGCAGTGCTCGCACACGCTCGGCGCCGACACCAGGTCGAACGGCCGCGACCGGAACCGGTACGCCGCGCTGGTGAGCGCGCCGACCGGGCAGATCTGGATCACGTTGCCGGAGAAGTAGCTCTGGAACGGCTCGCCGCCGGTGGTGCGGGAGGCCAGATCCAGCACGTCGGCGGTTTCCGCGGTGCCGATTTGCTGGTGCGCGCCGCGTTCGAGCAGCGCGATGAACGGATCGCCGGCCACCTGGTCGGAGAACCGGGTGCAGCGCTGGCACAGCACGCAGCGTTCCCGGTCGAGCAGCACCTGCGACGAGATCGGCAGCGGCTTCGGGAACGTGCGCTTCGTGTCGACGAACCGCGATTCCGCGCGGCCGTGCGCGAGCGCCTGGTTCTGCAGCGGGCACTCGCCGCCCTTGTCGCAGATCGGGCAGTCGAGCGGGTGGTTGATGAGCAGCAGCTCCATCACGCCCTGCTGCGCCTTGTCCGCGACCGGCGAGGTGAGCTGGGTCTTGACCACCATGCCGTCGGCGACCGTCATCGTGCACGAGGCCTGCGGCTTCGGCATCGGACGGCCGCCCATTTCGACCTCGACCAGGCACTGGCGGCACGCGCCCGCCGGGTCGAGCAGCGGGTGGTCGCAAAACCGCGGGATGCTCGTGCCGAGCCGCTCGGCGGTGCGGATCAGCAGTTCGCCCTTGGGGGCGATGACCTCTTCGCCGTCGATGGTCAGCTTCACGTGACCTTCGGGGACCGGCGTTTCAGCCGTCTCAGGCTTGTCGGGGGCGATCGTCATGATGCCTGCGCTCCCACCAGTTCTCGCTTGTTGCTCTCACACAGAGCCAGGAACTCGTCCCGGAAGTACTTGATGCCGCTCTGGATCGGCGACACCGCGCCGTCGCCGAGCGCGCAGAACGAGCGGCCGAAGATGTTGTCGCACACGTCGAGGAGGGTGTCGATGTCCTCTTCGGTGCCGTGTCCCTCGACCATCCGCTCGAGGATCTGCGCCAGCCAGTACGTGCCCTCGCGGCACGGGGTGCACTTGCCGCAGGACTCGTGCTCGTAGAACTGCGTCCACTTCATGACCGCCCACGGCACCGAAACGGTCTCGTTGAAGACCTGCACCGCGGTGGTGCCGAGCATCGAACCGGCCTCGGCCGCGCCCTCGAAGTCGAGCGGGACGTCGAGGTGCTCGGCGGTGAACATCGGGGTCGACGAACCGCCCGGAGTCCAGAACTTGAGCGGGATGCCGTCCTTCATGCCGCCGGCCAGCTCCAGCAGCTCGCGCAGCGTGGTGCCGAGCGGGCATTCGTACTGGCCGGGCTTTTCGACATGACCGGAGATCGAGTAGATCTTCGGGCCGGGCGACTTCTCGCGGCCCATCTCGCGGAACCACGACGAACCGGCGTTGATGATGTACGACGCGCTCGCGATGGTCTCGACGTTGTTCACCGTCGTCGGCGCGGCGTACAGCCCGGCGGCGGCGGGGAACGGCGGCTTGAGCCGGGGCTGGCCGCGGCGGCCTTCGAGCGAGTCCAGCAGCGCCGTTTCCTCGCCGCAGATGTACGCGCCGGCCCCGGCGTGCACAGTCAGCTCGAGGTCCCAGCCGCTGCCGAAGATGTTCTTGCCGAGGTAGCCCTTCGCGTACGCCTCGCGGGCGGCCGCGTTGAGCCGGCGGATGCAGTGCAGCGCCTCGCCCCGGACGTAGATGAAGCAGTGGTGCGACCGCATCGCGTACGAGGCGATGATGCAGCCCTCGATCAGCGAATGCGGGTCCGCCATCATCAGCGGAATGTCTTTGCAGGTACCGGGTTCGCCTTCGTCGGCGTTGATCACCAGGTAGTGCGGCTTGTCTTCGTTGGGCGGCATGAACGACCACTTCACGCCCGCCGGGAAGCCCGCGCCGCCGCGACCGCGCAGGCCGGAGTCCTTGACCACCTGTACGAGTTGCTCGGGCGTGGCGGCCAGCGCCTTGCGCGCCGCGGTGTAGCCCTCGAGCGCTTCGTAGGTCTCGATGCGCCAGGATTCCGGGGACAGCCAGCGCTTCGTGAGGACCGGAGTGATGGGATCAGCCATTACTTCTTCTCCACTTCGGGGAGTGGGACGTCCTGCATGCCGGGAGCGGACCAGCCGCGGTCGGCCGCGATCTGCGCGCCGCGCAAGGTCTCGACCGCTTGCGACGGACCGTCCACCGCACTGCGGTACGCGACCTCGTCCTCCGGCCAGAACCCGGCGAGTTGCCGCTCCGCGCCCTTGAAGTCAGTCAGCGCCGCACCGCGCGTCGGGGCGGGCTTTTTGCCTGCCTGCAACGCATCGACGAGCGCGACCGCCTGCTCCGGCGTCTGGTTGTCGAAGTACTCGTAGTTGACCTGGAGCACCGGCCCGAGGTCGCACGCGGCGAGACATTCCGCGTGCTCCAGCGTGATCGAGCCCTGTTCACCCGGCGTGCCCGCGGTTTCCTCGTGCCCCAGCGGCTTTTCCGCCGAACCGAGGTGCGTCTGGAGCTTCTTGTAGATGTCGTCGCCGCCCAGCGCCGCGCACAGCGTGTTGGTGCAGACGCTCACCAGGTGCTCGCCGCACGGGCGGCGCTTGTACATGGTGTAGAACGTCGCGACCGCGCTGACCTCGGCGTCGGTCAGGTCGAGGTGCTGTGCGCAGAAGGCGATGCCTTCCTGGCTCACGTAGCCCTGCACCGACTGCACGAGGTGCAGCATCGGCAGCAGCGCCGAACGCGACATCGGGTAGCGGGCGATGATTTCCTTCGCCTCGCGGTGCGTGTCCGCGTCGAACACGTCCACCGCCGGGGTGTCGGCGAGAATGTCCTCGGCCAGCGACGGGTCGGGCGCGATCGCGGCGACATCGGTGTCGGCTCCCGCGGCCGCGTACGTCTTCGTCGCGTCGTGCGGACCCGGCTCCGGGACTGCGGTCGGGTTCGTCATCGGTCAACTCCCCCCAGAACCGGGTCGATCGAAGCGATCACGACGACGAGGTCGGCGACCAGGCCGCCTTCGGCCATCGCGGGCATCGCCTGCATGTTCACGAAACTCGGCTCCCGCAGGTGCACGCGCAGCGGGCGGGTGCCGCCGTCGGACACCAGGTGCGCGCCGATCTCGCCGCGCGGCGATTCGACCGGCGCGTAGACCTGGCCCGGCGGCACGTGGAAGCCCTCGGTGACGAGCTTGAAGTGGTGGATCAGGGATTCCATCGACTGGCCCATGATCTTCTTGACGTGGCCGAGCGAGTTGCCCATGCCGTCGCTGCCGATGGACAGCTGCGCGGGCCAGGCGATCTTCTTGTCCTCCACCATGACCGGGCCGGGCTCGGCCATCTTCGCGACCTGCTTCATGATCCGCAGGCTCTGGTGGATTTCCTCCAGCCGCAGCAGGTACCGCGCCCAGCTGTCGGCGTCGGTCGAGGTCGGGATGTCGAACTCGAGTTCGTCGTAGCGCGAGTACGGCTCGGTCTTGCGCAGGTCCCACGGCAGGCCCGCGGCGCGCAGCACCGGGCCGGTGACGCCGAGTTCGAGGCACGCGTCGAGCGGCAGCACGCCGACGTCCTTGAGCCGGTTGCGCCAGATCGGCTGGCCGGTGAACATCTTGTCGTACAACGGAAGCCGCTTGTCCATGATCTTGCAGAAGTCGAGGACCTTCTCGGCCCAGTCCTCCGGCAGATCCTGCGCGAGCCCGCCGGGCCGGATGAACGCGTGGTTCATCCGCAGCCCGGTCAGGTACTCCAGCAGGTGCATGGCTTCTTCGCGCTCGCGGAAGCCGAGCGTCATCGCGGTGGTGGCGCCGAGGTCCATGCCGCCGGTCGCGATGAACACCAGGTGCGAGGTGATCCGGTTGAGCTCGAGGAGCAGCACCCGCAGGATCTCCGCGCGCGGCGGAGCCTTGATACCGAGCAGCTTCTCGACAGCGAGGCAGTAGGCCATCTCGTTCGACAGCGGGGCGAGGTAGTCCGCGCGCGTCACGAAGGTGACGCCCTGGGTCCAGTTGCGGAACTCCGCGCTCTTCTCGATGCCGGTGTGCAGGTAGCCGACCACGGCGCGCAATTGCGTGACCGTCTCGCCTTCCAGCTCCAGCACGAGCCGGAGCACGCCGTGCGTGGACGGGTGCTGCGGGCCCATGTTGATGACCATGCGGTCGTCGTGCTGGGCGTCGCCGAGAACTTCGTCCCAGTCTCCGCCGGAGACGTGGTAGACGGGGCCTTCAGTGGTGTCCCGGACTTCCGCGTACTCGGCTTCCGTCGTTTCGTCGTTGATGGTCACGAGTACGACCTCCGCTGGTCCGGCGGCGGGATTTCCGCGCCCTTGTATTCGACCGGGATCCCGCCGAGCGGGTAGTCCTTGCGCTGGGGGAAACCGTCCCAGTCGTCCGGCATGAAGATGCGGGTGAGGCCGGGGTGGCCGTCGAAGACGATGCCGAACATGTCGTAGGCCTCGCGCTCGTGCCAGTCCGCCGTCGCGTAGACCGGGACCAGGGACGGGACGTGCAGATTGTCCATGTCCATGGTGATCTCGAGCCGGATCCGGCGGCGGTAGGTCATCGACAGGAAGTCGTAGACCGTGTGCATCCGCTGCGGAACATCGACGCCGTAGTCGACGCCGGTGACCGCCAGCAGCATTTCGAACCGCAGGCCCGGGTCGTTGCGCAGCACCTTGGCGATGTCGACGAGGTGCTCGCGGCTGACGTAGAAGGTGATCTCGCCGCGGTCAACCGTGGTCTGCAGGACTGCCGACGGCGGGATCTTGTTGTCCGCCAAGGCCGCCATGAACTCGTCGGCGAACTCGTCGAACCAGCCGCCGTACGGACGCTCCGCGGGCGGCGGGCTGTACGCGGGCAGCCGCAGGCCGCCGTAACCGGAGGTGTCCCCGCTGCCGCGGACACCGAACATGCCCTTGCGCTCGCGACCGGCGACGACCGGTTCGGCCGCTCCCGGGCCGTGCGCTTCGAGGCCGGCTTCGGGCCGCTCCGCGCTGGACTGCGGGCCGCCGGTTTCGGGAGTCTCTTCGGGGTTCTCAGGCACCGGTGCTCACTTCTTCGCGTACTTGATCGAGGACGGGATCAGCTCGGTACGGGCCCCGCTGGCCGCGCGGATCGCGGCGCGGCGGGCGTTGATCGGCTCGTCCTGGATCTTGGCGTGCAGCTTGAGGATCGCGTCGAGCAGCATCTCCGGCCGCGGCGGGCAGCCCGGCAGGTACATGTCGACCGGCACGATGTGGTCGACGCCCTGCACGACGGCGTAGTTGTTGAACATCCCGCCGGACGAGGCGCAGACGCCCATGGAGAGGACCCACTTGGGCTCGGCCATCTGGTCGTAGATCTGGCGCAGCACCGGGGCCATCTTCTGGGTCACCCGGCCGGCCACGATCATCAAGTCGGCCTGGCGCGGGGTCGCGGAGAACCGCTCCATGCCGAAGCGCGCGATGTCGTAGCGCGAACCGCCGACCGACATCATCTCGAACGCGCAGCAGGCGAGCCCGAAGGTCGCCGGCCACAGCGAGTTCTTGCGTGCCCAGTTGACCAGTCCCTCGAGGCTGGCCAGCAGGATGCCGTTGGGGAGTTTTTCTTCCAGGCCCATGGGTTCAGTTCCAATCCAGGCCGCCGCGCCGCCACACGTAGGCGTACGCGAACCCGACCGTCACGATGAACAGCACGATCTCCACCAGGCCGAAGACACCGAGTGCGTTGGCGTTCACCGCGAACGGGTAGAGGAACACCATCTCGATGTCGAACAGGATGAAGAGCATGGCCGTGATGTAGTAGGCCACCGGCATCCGGCCGCCGCCGACGAGCGGCTGCGGCGACGGTTCGATGCCGCACTCGTACGCCGCGGTCTTCGCGCGGTTGTACCGCTTCGGCCCGACGAGCGGCCCCAGCAGCACGGAGAACACGGCGAACCCCGCCGCGAGCACGAAAAGCAGGACGAGCGGCAGATACACGTTGAGTCCGGGCGCCGCCGGTCCGGGATCGGCCTGCGCCAGCACGGGCACCATCAGCACGGGGTCTTCGCCATCCTTTCCGCGCCGCTGCGGGTTGTTCTCGGGTGGTGGTCCGAGTCCTCGGTTGCGCACCCTAAGGGAGCTGGGTCACACCGCCGAGGGTCAGGGCGCCCTTACGGCCCGTGTCCGGCCCACCGTCTGCTTGTGAAATAGTTCACAAGCGACGAGTCGCGGTTGTGAAGCGATTCACAAAGCATGGGGGGAGTGTAGGACGTGAGTCACACTCTTGTCCCGAGGGGTTGCGGACTAAGGCAGTCCTTACTTGACCGGCCGGTTTCCCAGGCCCACCCCGCCCCGCAATGGCGAGACCAGCGGTAAAGGCCTCTTCAAGAACCGCGCCGAGACTCCCGGCCGACTCGATCTTGTGACGTATCACACTGACCGGCCGGACAACCGATTGCTCCAGCCGGGTAATGCTCCGGCCCCGGAACGCCTGTGCCGCCCCGAAACCCGGTCCCCGAACGCCCCGTCACGCCCGGCCCCAAGCGCCCCAATGTGGCATTGGGTGCATGTCACGCACCCAATGTGGCGTTCGGTGCGTCTGACGCACCCAATGCCACATTGGGGGTTTCTCAGTAGCGCGGGGGCGGCGGTTCGTTCCGGCGGAAGTTCGTGAGGGGAACCCTCACGTACCTCGGCAGCGCGCGCCAGGCTGAGGTCAGCGCGGGCTGGGGGTGGCGCGGGCGAGAGCCGCGATCAGCCGGTCCACTCCGTCGCCGCCGCGGGCGTCGTAGCAGCCGGAAAGTCCCTTGTACACCAAGGGAAGAAGCTTGTTGACCCGCAACCCGTACTTGGTGGCCGCGTGCATGATCTTCGGCTTCCCGATCAGCTTCGCGAACACGTTCCCGAGCCGGTAGTACCCGCCCATCAGCTCGCCGACAGCCCGCGGGTACCCCTCCAGCGCGCGTTCCCGCGACGGGCCTTCCGGCCGGGCCAGCGCCTGTACGACAGCCTCGGCCGCGAGCTGCGCCGACTCCATCGCCGCGGAAATCCCCTCGCCGTTGAACGGACTCACCATGCCCCCGGCGTCGCCGAGCAACAGCAGCCCGTCGCGGTAATGCGGAGTCCGATTGAACCCCATCGGCAACCCAGCCCCACCGACCTTGCCGATGGCGTTTTCCTCGCGATAACCCCATTCCTCAGGCGTCCCGTCAAGCCACTGCCGCAACAGCGCGCGATAGTCGGTGTTCCGGAAGGACGCCGAAGTCGACAGCATCCCCAGCCCGACGTTGACCGTCCCATCGCCCAGCGGGAACGCCCACCCATACCCAGGCAGCAGCTTCGGATCCCGAGGATCAGACCGATCCCACAGCTCAAGATGCCCCTCGATGAACGGATCATCATGCTTGGGGCTCTTGTAATACCGCCGAACAGCGACCCCCATCGGCCGCTTCTCGTTCTTGTCGATCCCGACACTCAGCGCGAGCCGAGCCGACACCCCATCGCAGGCAAGCACCAACGGCGCCCGATAACTAACGGGAGTCTTCTCCGGCCCAACCTTCGCCTCAACACCGACAACCCGGCCGGAAGCATTGGTGATCGCCCCGGTGACCGTGGTCCGCTCATACAACCGAGCCCCAGCCTTCACCGCGGTCTTCGCGAGCAGGTCGTCGAAGTCGTGCCGAGTCCGAGACACCCCGTAAGGCGGGTAGTCAGTGAGGTCCGGCCAGTCGAACTCAAGCGTCAGATCCCCGGTAAGGATCCGCAGCCCACGACTCCGCACCCAGCCCGCTTCCTCGCTGGTGTCGAGGCCGAGGTCGATCAGCTGCTTCACGCCGCGCGGGGTGAGACCGTCGCCGCACACCTTCTCGCGCGGAAAGACGGTTTTCTCCAGCAGCAGTACGTCCACGCCCGCCCGGGCGAGATAGGTGGCCACGGTCGAACCAGCCGGTCCAGCCCCGACCACGATCACTTCGGCGTCGTGGTCTGGGCTGCGGCGGCGCGAGGTCGTCATACCGCGAGTTTAGGCAGGCTTGCGCGCGCGGTGGATCGCGACGACGCCGAATGTGAGGTTCAGCCACTCGACCTCGGTCCATCCCGCACTCGCGATGATCTCCCCGAGCCCGCGCTGATCGGGCCAGGCAAGCATCGATTCGGCCAGGTAGGAGTAGGCCTCGGGGTTCGTCGAGGACCGGCTGCCGACCCAGGTGAGCAGCTTGAGGATGAACCGCCGGTAGATGAACCGGATGGGAGCGAAGGAAGGCGTTGAGACCTCGCAGATCACCAGCCGGCCGCCCGGTTTGACCACGCGGAGGATCTCCGCGAGCGCGCCCTTGGTGTCGACGAAGTTCCGCAGCGCGAGCGAGATCGTGACGGCGTCGAAGCTGTCGTCGGCGAACGGGAGGCACATCGCGTCCGCGGCGACCATCGGCACGTTCCGGTGCAGGCCGGCCTTGAGCATCCCGACGGAGAAGTCGGCGGCGAGGCACCAGGCGCCGCCGCGCGCGTACTCGACGGTGGACACCCCGGTGCCCGCCGCCAGGTCGAGCACCTTCTCGCCCGGTTTGGCGTCCAGCACGCGCGCCGTGGTGGTGCGCCAGCGCCGGTCGAACCCGAACGTCATGAACGAGTTCGCCCGGTCGTAACCGGACGCGACGCCGTCGAACATCGCGGCGACTTCGTGCGGATCCTTGTCCAGGCTCGCTCGGGGCATGGGTCCGAGATTAGTCCGTCCGTGCCGCGCGGTCGCGCGGGAGCAGGACGCTGGCGGCGATCAGCCAGGCGAGCCCGCCGAACCGGCCGACCGGGATCAGCGGATACAGCGCCGGAGTCAGCAGCGACAGCGAGGCAAGCACGGCCGCCGCGGCGACCACCAGCCCAGCGATCGACAGCCAGCGCGGCAAGAGGTTCAGGAACAAGGCGGGCACCGCGATCCCAGCGATCAGCAACGCCAGCGGCACCACGAACCCCGGCCCGCCGGACGCGAACGCGAGGCTGGTCAACGCCCTCGCCACTGCGGGTGTGTCACTGGCCTGCGCGGCGGTCCAGGTGATCAGCCCGCTCATCGCGAGCGCGGCCGCGGACAGCACGCCACCGGTGAGTCCGATCACCGCGCCCGGTGCCGCGACCCCGAGCCGCCGCTGTCGGCGATAGGCCGTCGCAGCCCACACCGCGAGCGGAACCGACGCGCCGAACACCGCGAACGCGAGTAACTGCACGACGCCCTGGTTGCCGCCGATATACGCCGCGACCTCCGCCGCGCTGGAATCCGGCCGCGTCCCCGCCGCCCCGAGGACCGCCGACGCGACGGTCAGTACCCCGAACGCCAGCGCCGGTGCCAATAGCGGCGGGCCGCCCTGCTGTCTGGTCATGGTCGTCATGGCAAACCTCCAGGTCAATTAGTTTCACCACTGTAACGATTACACTGGTGTAATGGATTGTCAAGCGATACGGTTCAGGGCATGCAAGGACCCCCGACGTTCGGCAGCGCCTTCCTGCTGGCCCAGCTGGGCGCACACGCGACCCAGCGCTTCGCCGAGCGCGTCGCGGACCTGGGCCTGACGCCGCCCCAGACCGGACTGCTCCGGGCGATCGCGCGCCGCCCCGGCGAGAGCCAGCAGGTGCTGGCCGCCGAACTGGGCACGCCACCCACCCGGCTGGTCGCACTGGTCGACGGCCTGGAGCAGCAGGGCCTGATCGAACGCCGTCGCAACCCGCAAGACCGTCGCCTTTACGCGGTTTTCCTCAGCGACAAAGGCCAAGAAACGATGGCCGCGCTGGCGAAAGCCGCTGCGGCGCATGAAGACGAGATGATGGCGGCACTGTCCACAGAGGAACGTTCAGTGCTGCGCGGACTGCTCGGCCGAGTCGCCGAGGACTGCGGACTCACCCCCGGCATCCACCCCGGCTACCGCGGCTAGTTGTCAGCCCAGCGCGGCGAGCATTCCGCGGACTGAGTTCGGCCACGCGAATTCCTCGGCTCGCGCTCTGGCGGCCGCGCGCCGAAGCTCCTCTGGACTGTCCAGCAACCCGGTCACCGCACTGGCAAAAGCGGGCGCGTAGTCATCCACCGCCGCCCCGCACCCGGGCCGCACGATCTCCCGCAGCGCCGAGGACGCCGAAACCACCACCGGCGTACCGGAAGCAAGCGCCTCCAAAGCCGCCAACCCGAACGTCTCGTGCGGCCCCGGAGCCAGCGAAACATCCGCACTGGCCAGCAACCGAGCCACATCGCCGCGTCCAGCCAAGAAGCCGAGGAACGTCACCGGCAAGCCCCTGGCCCGCCGTTCCAACGCCCGCCGCCGAGGCCCGTCCCCCGCGATCACCAACCGCACCCGTGCCCCGGACTCAGTCAGCTCAGCGACCGTATCCACGCTCCGCTCAACGTGTTTCTCCGGCGACAACCGACCACAATGGACAATCAACGCGTCAGCGCCACCGGCCAACGCCGTCCGCCATCCCGAATCCCGCATCGACGGCGCGAAGGTAGCCAGATCCACCCCCAACGGCACCCGCCGGACGTTAGGCGCGGCGATCCGTTCGAACTCCGCGTGGGCAAAGGCAGTAGTGCAAACCACCGTGTCATACGACGCCGCCATCCGCCGATTCGCGACATCCGCGACGTGCCGAGCCATCGCCCCCGGCAAGAGAAACTGCTCCAGCAACCGGTCCAGCCGCTCGTGCGAGATCACCATGCTGGGCACGCCATTCCGCCGAGCCCAGACGCCCATCCCCCGCAACGTCAGCCGGTCCGACACCTCCAGCCGATCCGGCTCCAGCCGCCGCAACACCGCCCGGACCCGCTGCGGGTCGACCGCGCGATAACCGCCGGTTCCGGGAATCTGCAAGGCGGGCAACGAATACCGGCACACCCCGGTCGGCAGGCTTTCCACCGCGTACCGCCGCCCCGGCACGACCAGCGTCACCCGATGCCCGCTGGCGACGTACCCCGCGCCGAGGTGATTCAGCGCGGTCCGCAACCCGCCGGACCGCGGTCCGTAGAAGTTCGCCAGCTGGACGATGTGCATGGCTCAAGCCGCACGCGCGACTCGGCCCTGGACCGCTTCGTAGTGCCCGACCAGCTCCCGGCACACCGCGGGCCACGTCCGGCCCAGCACCACTTTCCGCGCCTTCTCGCCGAGCCGCGCCCGCAATGCCGCGTCCCGCAGGTCGTCGACCTTGGACACCAGCGCCGGGCCGAACGACTCGCGATCAGCGGGCAGCAGATAGCCGGTCCGGCCAGGCAGCACGAGGTCTTTGGGGCCGCCCGCGTCCGGCGCGAGCACCGGCAGCCCGGACGCCATCGCCTCCTGCACCGCTTGGCAGAACGTCTCGTGCGGCCCGGTGTGGACGAAGACGTCGAGGCTCGCGTACGCGACCGACAGCTCGTCGCCGTATTTCGCACCAAGGAAAGCCGCGCCAGGCAACCGTTCCCGCAGCGCAGGCAGCTCCGGTCCGTCGCCGATCACGACCACGCGCACCCCCGGCATCCCGGCCAGCACGGTCAGCCGGTCGACCTCCTTCTCCGGAGCGAGCCGTCCGACGAAGCCGACCAGCAGCTCGCCGTTCGGCGCGAGTTCCGCGCGCAGCGCCGGGTCCGCGTGCACCGGGGAAAAGCGGCTGATGTCCACGCCGCGCGCCCAGCGGTGCACGCGCGGAACGCCGTGCAGCTTCAGCTGTTCGATCGAGTCCGACGACGGCGCGAGCGTCCGGTCGGCCCGTGAGTGCAGCCGGCGCACCCAGCGCCAGGCCGCCCGCGCGCCGATGCCGAAGCCGTACGACGTGGCGAACCCGGCGATGTCGGTCTGGTAAACCGCGATCGACGGCACCCGCAGCCGTCTGGCCGCGGCGAGCCCGCGCGCGCCGACGACGAACGGCGAGGCCAAGTGCACGACGTCCGGTCCGAAATCGGCCAGCGCGGTCAGCACGGTGCGCGTCGGCAGGCCGATCGGCAGCGAGTTCACGCCGGGGAAGTCCAGCGCCGGAATGCGGACGACCGGAGCGCCGCGGTAACTCGCCGGACCCGGCCCCGGCGCGACGACCAGCACGTCGTGCGCGGATTCGACCAGGTGCTCGACGACCCGCAGGACGGAATTCGTCACGCCGTTCACCTGGGGCAGGAAACTTTCGGTGACTATGGCGACTCGCACGGCGTCACTGTCGCAAAACCGCAGGCAGGGCGGGCCAATCCCGCGTAACCGACCGGCCAACGGTGGCGAAACACTCCGCAGCGTCCGCGCTTGGGCGCCGACCGTCGAAGAATTCGCCACGACATGTCATCTTCCGGTCGTGTCCCGGACACCAGGACCGCCCAGACTAAGCAGGCATGACCCTCTTGTCTTCCAGGCCGTCGCGGCCCGTCGAACCCGGGCTGCTCTCCCGAGCGCTCGAGGTCGCGGGGCGGCTGGCGAACGACGCCACCGACGTGATCACCGCGACCGCCGGCCGCGGCGCGCACCCGGCGACGCTGGATTCGCCGTTCGACTGGGTCACCGACACCGATCGGATCCTGGAACGGCACACCCGCCGCGTGCTGACCGCGGAGTTCCCCGGAATCCCGGTGGTAGGCCACGAATTCGGGGCCGACCACGGCGCGGACGTCGCGGAATACCGCTGGGTGGTCGATTCGGTGGACGGCACGGCGAACTACGTGGCCGGAGTGCCCTGGTGCGCGTACAGCCTCGCCCTGGTCGACGCGAGCGGCCCCGTGGTGGGCGTGGTCGCGGACCCGTACCGGGCGCAGATCTACGCCGCCGCCCGCGGCCGCGGTGCCCGGGCTAACGGGAAGCCGCTGAAGCTGGTGGACCGTTCGGGTACGGCCGGGGCGATTGTCTGCACCGAACTGGCGCGCAAGGGCCCGTGGCCGGGAATGGGCGAGTTCATCGAACGAGCGGCGGCCGCGCACGCGGGGGTGCGGGTGCTGGGGTCGGCCGCGCTGTCGATCGCGCAGGTCGCGCTGGGCCACGCGGCTGCGGCGGTTTTGCACAGCTACCACGAATGGGACGTCGCGGGGTCGGTCGCGATGGCGATCGAGGCGGGCGCGGTGGTGCTGGACAAGCACGGCGAGGACGCGGCGCTGCCTACGGACGGGTTGCTAGTCGCCGCCCCTGGGGTCGCCGACGAGGTGCTCGGCTGGTGGCAGGAAACCGTCGGGACCTGAGTGCCTGAAGTACGTGAGGGGAACCCTGAGGGAATCAGAGTCCGTGAGGGTGGCCCTCACGGACGTTGAGCCGAAGAATCAGACCTTCGCGGGGATCGGTTCCGGAGCGGCAGCGGACCGGTCCCGCTTGATCAGCCGACGCAGCCACCACAGCAGCGGGCCCGCGACCAGCCACGTGATCAGCACCGTCATCCCCACCGGCAGCAGCGTCAGCGTCGCCGTCCGGCCGGCGACGCGGGTCAGTTCCGGGTTGGTCGCGTCGTACTCGATCGCCACCAGCTGGCCGGCGGCGAGGCCCGACGGATACAGCACCCCGGTCGGCGGGCTGTGCACGATGCCGTCCGGCGTCTGGTACTGGATGATCGTCCGGTCGAACGCCACCGACTCGACCGTCGCGGTCGCGGTGCCCAGGTGCGATTCGATGGCGTTGTCGTTGCGGAACGCGGCGAAAACGAGACTCACGCACATCACGGTGAGCAGCACGGCTACGCCCAACACGGCGAACCACCCGATCCGCCGCGCCTGCACGCTCCTTGCTGCCACACCCAGAGTTTAGTCGGGTGCGCCGACCAGCTCGGCACTCGGCAGCCAATGCGCCCGGTAAAACACGTGCAGGCTGTACGTATTGACCAGCACCTGAGTTGTGCAATTCAGGTCCGAACACGCGTGGTGCGGAGTTTCCTCGCCCGGGGCAGAGCCCGGAGCGAGGAAGGCGAGGTCGAAAAAGTACTCCGCCGTGAATCGGAAGACTGCCGCGCTGCCGGTCAGGAACAGCGTGTCAGCGTGGATCCGGTCGTACAGCCGGTCCCGGGTCCGCCAGTGCGGCCGCTCCACCGGACGCCGATCAGCCGGGATTCGCACCGTGTGCGGCCGGGCCGGGCCAAGCGCCGCCCTCAGCCGAGGCCAGTGCGATGCCCGCAGCTGCGCGGTGTGCTGGCTCAGCACGAGATCCAGCGGACGACCGGTGTGCTCCGGCGCGGCGGGAGTCCGGCCAGCGCGCAACGGCAGGTGGATGACCGTATGCCGGGACCGCGCGGCCAGCAGCCACAACGCCCCGATCCGATACGCCGCGCGGCGGTCGACGCACATTTGCGGATACCGGTCGTTTTCGTACAACACCGCGGTATCCAGAGCGGGAGCAGGGCGCAGCACCCGCCACTCCCGGCCGTCGAGCCGGGCGTGGCGGAGCTGCGCCCGCACTTTCATGGCCACCGAATCCTCCTGCAGAGAGCGGAACTCTCCAGGATCCCGCGGCCAGGCAAGCGAATTTCAGTGCCGGTCGGCCTCGGCCAGCGCGCGGTGGTTCGCCTGGATCTGGTCCCACGCCTTCGGCTTCGCCGGAGCAGCGGCGAACGCCCGGGCCGCGACCGTCCCATTAGGACCGACGGCAGGCTTGCCCTTGGTGAACAGCCAGGTCTGGAACAGCTCCTGCAACGGCTTGCCCGACACCTTCTCCGCGAGCGCCACGAAGTCCGGGATCACCGCCGCCTTGCCCGCCTTCGCGACCTGCCACTGCTGCAGGATCGAGAAGAACGCGTCGTCGCCGACCGTCTTGCGCAGCGCCTGCACGGCCATCGCGCCCCGGTCGTACACGGCGCGGTCGAACTGCTTCGGCTCGCCCGGGTCGCCCGGCAGGACCTGCCAGAACGGGTCGTCAGCGGCGTAAGAGTCGTACGCGTACTGCGCGAGTTCCGCGGTCGTGCCCTCGCCCTGGTGCTCGGACCACAGGTACTCGGCGTAGGACGCGAAGCCCTCGTTCAGCCAGATGTCGCTCCACTTGCCCAGCGAAACGTTGTCGCCGAACCACTGGTGTGCGTTCTCGTGCGCGATCAGCGTGGTGTTGGAGCCGGCGGCGAAGTTACGCGCGCCGTACGTCGGCCGGGTCTGGTTTTCCAGCGAGAAGGTGATTCCGCTGGTCACGACGCCGCCCTCGGCCTCGAACGGGTAAGGCCCGAACTTCGACGCCAGGAACTCGTCGACCTCCGGCGTCCGCTCCACGCTCGCCTTGGCCGCGTCGAGCGAGTCGCCGAGATCCGCGCCGTAGGCGGTGATGAACGGCTTGCCGTCCGGCGTGGTGGACTGGACCACGTCGTACTTGCCGACGATGAACGACGTCAGGTAGGTCGCCTGCGGCTTGGTGCTGCGCCAGTTCCACCGCGTCCAGCCCGCGCGCTTCTTGGTCTTGCGCACGAGCGTGCCGTTCGTGATGGCGGAGAGGCCGTCGGGAGCCTCGATCGACACGTCGTAAGTCGCTTTGTCGGTCGGATGGTCGTTGGAGGGGAACCACCACTGCGCGCTCTGCGGCTCGTCGACGCCGAGCGCCCCGAAAGCGCCCTTCTTCCACGTGTTCAGTCCGCCGACCTTCTCCGTCGACGGGCTGTCGGAGTAGCTCACGACGACCGTCGCGGACTGGCCCTTCAGCAACGGCTGCGCCGGGGTGATCACCAGCTCGCCGTCGCCGTTTTGGTTCGCGAACTGCGCGGGCCGGTTGTTCACCAGCACGTTCGACGCCTTGAGCGCGAAGTCCAGGTCGAACCGCGAGAGGTCCTGCGTCGCGGTGAGCAGCAGCGTCGTGGTGCCCGACAGAACGTCGGTTTCCGGCTGGTAGCTCACGCGGATGTCGTAGTGCTGCACGTCGGTGCCGCCGTTGCCGGCGTTCGGGTAGTACGGGTCGCCGACGCCGGGCGCGCCCGGTGCCGGCACTGCCGAAGCGGTGCCCGCCAGCAGCACCGTCGCGACTCCAGCCGCAACCGCCCCGATCCCGGCCCGAGTTCTCGATCGCATTGTTCCTCCAAGGTGGCCAATGCGACCGAACGTATCCACGTGAGCACCTGGCAGGTACGTCCGAACGACGGGTTCTTACCCACTGGGAAGATCACCCGGATTCGGCGATCCACCACGCGATGGCGATCGGAATGCCGTACAGGATCGGGCCCGCGTACAGCCCCGGCCACGGCCCCCACCCGCGCCGCACGGCCAGCCCGGCCATCGCGAACGAGCCGCCGATCGCCGCGAACCAGCCGACCCACGGCAGCGAGGCGACCGCCTGCTGTCCGGCCGCGCTGCAGATCGCCCTGCTGTCCCCGGCGAAGCAGTTGTCGCTGGCCAGCACCAGAAACGACGAGAAATACGAGCACACCAGCCCTATCAGGGCCAGCGCCGCCACCGCCGCGCTGAACCAGGCCCACCGGCCTCGCGGGCGCAGGTCCGCCTCGTTCACGAAATCCCCCATTTTCACCGGCCCCCGCCGGTTAAACCGTCCCCACCGCTTCCGCGACCGCCGACTTCAGCCGCGCGTGGAGATTCCGGTGCTGCGCCCGGTCGATCCGGACCTCGACCACCCGCAGGCCCGGCGCCGGCTGCAACGCGGCACGGAATTCTTCGACCGTCTCGGCCACCACGTGCGGCACCCGGTAGCCCGCGCAGAGCGCACCCAAATCCGCGCCGTGCGGCGTGCCGAAGACCCGCTCGAAGCTCGCCGAGTGTTCCGGCGCACCCTGCTCCAGCAGCGAGAAAATGCCGCCGCCGTCGTCGTTCAGCACCACGATCGTCAGGTCCGGCAACTGCTCCGCGGGCCCGGTGAGCAGGCCGGACGCGTCGTGCAGGAACGTCAGGTCGCCGAGCAGCGCGTACGACGGCGCGCGGTGCACGGTGGCCGCGCCGATGGCCGTCGACACCGTGCCGTCGATCCCGGCGACGCCGCGGTTGCGGTGCACCAGGACGTCCGGACGCAGCCGCCCGGCCAGCGCGACATCGCGCGTCGGGTTCGAGGAGCCGACCACCAGCAACGCGCCCTCCGGCAGCGCGTCGACCAGCTCCGTCGCCACCCGCACGCCGCTCGGCCACGGCTCGGCGGCCAGCGCCGTCGAAACCGCCTGACTCGCTGCGGCGTCCGCGCGCTGCCAGCTCGCCAGCCACTCCGGGTCCGCGGGCTTCGTCGGTTCGGCGAACCACTGCCCGACCTGGCGGACGTTGTGCGCGGGCGCGGGCCAGTCCGAATCCGGCCGCACCAGCAGCACCTCGACCTCAGGGTCCGACAGCACCTTCTGCACCTGCCGGAACACCGTCGGACGGCCGAGGCACAGCACCTGCTCGGGACGGTGTCGCGAGATGAACTCCTCGACGCCCAGCAGCCAAGCACCGGACGACATCGCGGTCGCGCCGGACAGGCCCAGCCCGCCGGTCTCCGAAACCACCGGCCAGCCGTGCTGTTCGGCCCATTCGCTGGCCGCCTGCGCGCCGGTGTCGCACGCGATCACCAGGCCGTGCCGCGCCGAGGGCACCACGAACGAGGGCAGCGCGCCGAAGTCCGGCAGCTCGGTCCAGCGTTCGCCGTCCGGGCGGCCTTCGAGCGATTCGTACCACTCGCCGTCATCGTCGAGGTCCGGAACCAGCGGTTCGCGGAACGGGATGTTCAGGTGCACCGGTCCGCAGCGCCACTCGCCGTACGCGGCGTTCCACGCGCGGCAGATCTGGCTGCGCCAGTAGGAGTTCTGCCCGGCCCGGCGCTCGGCGACGGCCAGCTCGTCGAAGTAGCGGACCGCGTCGCCGTACAGCTCGTACTGGTTGATCACCTGGCTCGCGCCCGCGGAACGCAGCTCCGGCGGACGGTCGGCGGTGAGCACGATCAGCGGCACACCTGCCCGGTCGGCCTCCAGCACGGCCGGGTGGAAGTTCGCCGCCGCGGTGCCGGAGGTGCAGACCACCGCCGCCGGACGACCGGTGCGCGCCGCGATGCCGAGCGCGAGGAACGCCGCGCCGCGCTCGTCGATGCGGACGTGCAGCTTCAGCCGTCCCGAAGCGGCGGCGTCGTAGAGCGCGATGGACAGCGGCGCGTTGCGAGATCCTGGACACAACACCACGTGCGACACGGTGTTGCGGACGAGTTCGTCGACGATGACCCTGGCCTGCGCGGTGGAGGGGTTCACCGGCAGACCTCCGCTTGAGCGCCGTCCGGCCGGCCCTCTCCGGCAGCGGCGTCCGGCACAGCGATCATGTCCACAGGTCCTATTCTCCCAAACGTGGATGACGCCCGAGTTTCCGAGCTGTTCGACCCCGCCGCCTGGTCCGAGGTCGAAGGGTTCTCCTTCACCGACATCACCTACCACCGTTCGCGAGACGCCCGCTCCGGCAAACGGGTGGTCCGGATCGCTTTCGACCGTCCGGAGGTCCGCAACGCCTTCCGCCCGCACACCGTCGACGAGCTCTACCGGGCGCTCGACCACGCCCGGATGAGCTCGGACGTCGGGTGCGTCCTGCTCACCGGCAACGGCCCGTCGCCGAAGGACGGCGGCTGGGCGTTCTGCTCCGGCGGTGACCAGCGTATTCGCGGACGCTCCGGGTATCAGTACGCGAGCGGGGAGACCTCGGACACGGTCGACCCGGCGCGGGCGGGCCGGCTGCACATCCTCGAGGTGCAGCGGTTGATCCGTTTCATGCCGAAACCCGTGGTCGCCGTGGTGCCCGGCTGGGCCGCGGGCGGCGGGCATTCGCTGCACGTCGTGTGCGATCTCACCCTCGCCTCGGCCGAGCACGCGCGGTTCAAGCAGACCGACGCGGACGTCGGCTCGTTCGACGCCGGCTACGGCTCGGCGGGCCTCGCCCGGCAGGTCGGGCAGAAGTTCGCGCGGGAGATCTTCTTCCTCGGCCGCGACTACACCGCCGAGCAGATGCACCGGATGGGCGCGGTCAACGAGGTCGTTCCGCACGCCGAACTGGAGCGGGTCGCGCTCGAATGGGGCTGGACGATCATCGGCAAGTCGCCGACCGCGCAGCGGATGCTGAAGTACGCGTTCAACGCGATCGACGACGGGCTCGTCGGTCAGCAGCTGTTCGCCGGCGAAACCACCCGGCTGGCGTACATGCAGGACGAGGCCGTCGAAGGCCGCGACGCGTTCCTGGAGAAGCGCGACCCGGACTGGTCCGACTACCCGTACTACTACTGAGAAGGTCGTTCGCCGTGCACGTGGTGTGGCTCGACGGCAGCGCCGACGCGCTGACCGCCCTCGACGCGGCCCTGGCGGCAGCCCTCGACGGCGGTCCGGCGGTGCTGCCGCTGAACTCGGCGGATCCGTCGGCCCCCGCGCTGCTCGAAGCGATGGCCCCGGAGCAGCCAGTCGAGCCGGACACCGCCGTGGTGATCGCCACGTCCGGGTCCACCGGAGCGCCGAAGGGAGTGCTGCTGTCGCCGCGAGCGCTCACCGCGTCCGCGACGGCCACGCACGCCCGGCTCGGCGGCCCCGGGCACTGGCTGCTCGCTACGCCCGCGCACTACATCGGCGGCCTGCAGGTGCTGATCCGGGCACGGCTGGCGGGCACGAAACCGGCGTTCCTGACCGGCGTCGGCTTCCGCCCGGACGAGTTCGCCGCCGCGGCCGCGCCCGTGCTGGCGGAGAACGGGCCGCGCTACACCGCGCTTGTGCCGACCCAGCTCGTCCGGCTTCTCGATGACGGGGGCGCTGGCCTGGTCGCCGCGAAGGCGTTCGACGGGATCATCCTGGGCGCCGCAGCCACCTCGCCGAAGCTGCGCGCGCAAGCGGCCGAGGAAGGTGTGCGGATCGTTCCCTCGTACGGGATGAGCGAGACCGCCAGCGGCTGCGTCTACGACGGCATTCCGCTCGACGGCGTCCGCGTGGAACCCGACGCCGACGAGCGGCTGTGGATCTCCGGCCCGGTCCTGTCGCACGGCTACCGTCTCGCGCCGGAACTGACCGCGGAGTCGTTCCGGGACGGCTCTTTCCGTACCTCCGACCGCGGCCGCCTGCTGCCGGACGGCCGGGTCGAGGTGCTCGGGCGTGCGGACGACGTGATCAACACCGGCGGGGTCAAGGTGTCCGCCGCCGCGATCGAACGACTGCTCGGTGCCCAGCCCGGGGTACGGGACGCCTGCGTCGTCGGCATTCCTGATCCGCAGTGGGGCGAGGCAGTGGTCGCGATGGTGGTGGCTTCGGCAGACGAGGCCGCTTTGCGAGCCGCCGTGCGCGCTGAGTTGGGTGCCGCCGCGACACCGAAACGCATCGAGTTCACCGACGCGCTCCCCTTGCGCGGTCCGGGAAAGATCGACCGCCAGGCAGTGGTCGCCGCCCTCCGAACGCACTGAGCGGGTTCACCGAACGGGTGAAGATCGCATGGCGTTGAATGGACCCATGGCGACAGTCAGTGAGTGGATCGAAGGCGCGCGGCCGAGGACGCTGCCGAACGCGATCGCGCCGGTCGTGGCCGGGGTCGGGGCGACGATCGCGCTCGACGCGTTCTCCTGGTGGCGTTCGCTGCTCGCGCTGCTGGTCTCGCTGTCGCTGATCATCGGCGTGAACTTCGCCAACGACTACTCCGACGGCATCCGCGGCACCGACGAAAACCGCGTCGGCCCGCTGCGTCTCGTCGGCTCCGGCGCGGCGAACCCGAAGGCCGTGCTGCGCGCCGCCCTCACCGCCCTCGGCCTCGCCGGAGTGCTGGGCCTGACGCTCGTCGCGTTGAGCGGGTATTGGTGGCTGCTCGCGATGGGCGCGCTGTGCATTCTCGGCGCGTGGTTCTACACCGGCGGCAAAAAGCCTTACGGCTACTACGGTTTGGGCGAACTCGCGGTCTTCGTCTTCTTCGGCTTGGCCGGTGTCCTCGGCACGGTCTACGTGCAAGCTGGTCGCGTCAGCTGGGATGCGCTGGGCTGCGCCGTGGCCGTCGGCTCGTTCTCGATGGCCGTGCTGGTGGCGAACAACCTCCGCGACATCCCCACCGACATCGAGTCCGGCAAACACACCCTCGCGACCCGCATGGGCGACGGCGGCACGCGCAAGCTTTACCTGACCCTGGTGACGGTGCCGTACGCGCTCACTGTGCTGATGGGCTTCTGGCACCCGCTGCTGTTCATCACGTTCGTGACCGCGCCGCTGCTGCTGAAGCCGATCAAGGCCGTCGGCGGTGGCGGGAAGGGCCGGGAGCTGATCCCGGCCCTGCGCGACACCGGCATGGCGATGCTGGCGTGGGCGGTGCTGAGCGCGGTCGCGCTGGCGCTCTAGCGACCGCTTCGGTAGCGGCCCGGCGTGGTCCCGATGACGGCGGTGAACGCCGCGATGAAGCCGCTGGGATTGGCCCAGCCGCAGGCATAGGCGGTGCGGACGGTGTCGTGGCCGTCGGCGAGCAGCACCAGCGCGTGGTAGATGCGGAGCTGGGTGCGCCACTCGTAGAAGGTCATGCCGAGCTCGTCGTGGAAGAGCCGGCTGAGCGTGCGCGCGCTGGCTCCGATCGACTTCCCGAGCTCGGCCAGAGTGGCGTTGTCCGCCGGATTCTCGTGCAGCCGCTCGGCAATCGCCCGCAGCCGGTCGTCTCGGGGCGCGGGCAGTTGCAGTGGCGGGTCGGGTGCTTCGCGGAGTTCGTCGACGAGGACCCGGTGGAGGCGGGTGAGGGCGGAGCCGCGGTAGCCGGAGCCCTCGTAATTGCGGGGGCCGGTCAGCGCGAGCAAGACCTCGCGGGCCAGGCCGGAGGTCCGGAACACGGCTGGCCGGTCCGAAACGAGCCGGGCCAAGGACGGCGCGAGAAAGACGATCCGGATGTCAGTGTCGCCGTGAGCACGGTGGAAATGCGGGAACCCGGCGGGCGTCCAGGCGACTCGGTTGGCGGGCGCGAGCGACGTGCCGTACTCGGTCTGCACGACTAGAACGCCGCGGGCCGCGTAGACCAGATGTCCTCGCTCATGCGACTGCAGCTCGCTGGTTTCGCCGGACGGCCAGAGATGCCTGCCGCCGGAGGGCCACAGGTAGGAAGTGGTTTGGCGGGAAACGGGCATCAGTTGGCATTCTAGCGTTAACAAGCCACGCGGAGTTCTTGAAAGGCTTTCTCCCGAGAGATTCCGTTGCGGCTCAAGGGAGAAATGCATGTCGACGTTCGTTCTCGTCCCCGGCGCTTGGCACGGCGGCTGGGTCTTCGAGGAGGTGGTGCCGCTGCTGGAGCGCTCCGGACACACCGTGCACGCCCTGACCCTGACCGGTCTGCGGCCGGACGACGACGCCGCGACGGTCGCCGGAGCCAACCTCGATACCCACGCCGACGACGTACTGGCACTACTCGACCGAGCCAACATCACCGACGCAACACTCGTCGGCCACAGCTACGGCGGGTTGGTGATCGCCGCCGCGGCCGACCGGGCAGGCGGACGGGTCTCCCGGGTAGTGCATCTCGACGCTTATGTGCCTCGCGACGGCGAATCGTGCTGGTCCTCCACCACCGAGGCATACCGGCAGGCATTCGTGGCCGGCGCCGCGGACACCGGATACGCGGTCCGTCCGCCGGAACGCGACGGCCGAGATGCCCGCCGCCGTCCGCATCCGCTCGCCTCGCTACTCCAGACGATCCGGCTCACCGGGGAGTTCGCCAAGGTTCCCCGGCGCGAGTTCGTTTACTGCTCCGGCTGGGAGGGCACGCCCTTCACCGAACTCCGGAACCGGCTCGAAGCCGACCCGGACTGGCTCGTCCACGTCCTCCCCACCGCCCACAACGCGATGCGCGAAGACCCGGAAGGCGTCGCGAAACTGCTGAACGACTAGACCTTCGAACCCGGCCGGTGAGCAGGAACTCGCCGGTCCATCCCCTGCTCGCCGAGCCATTCGGCTGAAGCGGATCGGGGAGGTCGGGCGGTGACGGCAAGGGCCGGGAACTGATCCCGGCCCTGCGCGACACCGGCATGGCGATGCTGACCTGGGCGATGCCGACCCGGGCGATGCTGGCCTGGTGGGGCCGACCAGGACGGGACTGGCCTGGGCGATGCTGGGTTGGCGATGCCGACCCGGGCAATGCTGGGTTGGGCGATAACGACCCGGGCGGGGCTGACCAGGGCGGGACTGGTCCGGGCGATGCTGGCCTGGGCAGTGCCGACCCGGAGGACGCCGACCCGGGCGGGACTGGCCCGAGCGATGCTGGCGTTGGCGGTACTGAGCACGGTCGCTCTAGCGACCCGCGGCGATCGCCTGCCACTCCACGAACTCCGCCAACCCGTGCGAGCCGTATTCGCGGCCGACCCCGCTGGCCTTGAAACCGCCGAAGGGCGCGTTCCCATGCCGCGGCGCTCCGTTGACGTGGAACGTGCCCGTGCGCACCGCCCGCGCGATCTCGATGCCGTGCTCCGCGTCGGCGGTCCACACGCCGCCGCTGAGCCCGTAGTCGGAGTCGTTCGCGAGCCGGATCGCTTCCTCCTCGGTGTCGAACGGGATCACCACGAGCACCGGCCCGAAGATCTCCTCGCGCGCGATCCGCATGTCGTTCGCGACGTCGGCGAACACCGTCGGACGCACGTAAAACCCGTCCGCCAGCTCGGGATCCGCGAGCGGCTCGGCACCGCCCGCCGCGATCCGCGCGCCCTCCTCGACGCCCAGCCGCAGGTACGACAGCACTCGCTCGTACTGGTCTTCGCGCACGATCGGCCCGACGAACGTGTCTGGCTTCGCGGGGTCGCCGACCACGAGCCCGTCGGCCATTTCCGCGAGTGCGGCGACGACCTCGGCGTACCGCTCGCGCGCCGCGAAGATCCGAGTGTGGGCCACGCACATCTCGCCGTTGTTGGCGAACGTCGCGGTCCGGATCCCCTCAGCGACGGCCTTCGGGGCCGCGTCCGCGAGCACGATCGCCGCGGACTTGCCGCCGAGCTCCAGCCCGACCCGCTTGAGCTGCTGCCCGGCGAGCGACGCGATCCGCCGTCCGGCCGCCGTCGAGCCGGTGAACGAGATCTTGTCCACGCCGGGGTGCGTCACCAGGTGCTCGCTCACGTCGCGGTCGGCCGCGAACACGCTCACCACCCCCTCGGGGAAACCGGCCTGCTCGAAGATCTCCGCCAGCACCATCGCGTCGAGCGCGGTTTCCGGCGCGGCCTTGAGCAGCACGGGATTGCCCGCCAGCAGCGCCGGGATCAGCTTCACCAGCGCGGCCGAATGCGGCGAGTTCCACGGGATCACCGCCGCCACCACGCCGACCGGCGCGGCGCGCACGATCGTCCGGTTGCCCGCCTCGTCGGTCAGCGTCTCCTCCCAAGAGAACTCGCGCGGTCTCGAGCCACGCGGCCGTGCGCTCCGGGAGGTTGTGCTGCGTCCAGCCGGTGAACCAGCTCGGCGAGCCGTTCTCCGCGGTGATCAGCTCGGCGATCTCATCGGCGCGAGCGGCGTGCAGTTCGTTGAACCGCTCGACCAGCCGTAGCCGCTCGGCCAGCGGGGTTCTGCTCCACGGTTCGAGCGCCCGCCGCGCCGCCGCCACCGCACGGTCGACGTCCGCCGTCGAGGCTTTCGGCGCGGTGCCCACCAGCGCCCGGTCGTGCGGCGAACGGATCTCGAAGGTGTCGGTCGTGGCGGGTTCGGTCCACCGGCCGCCAAGGAAGAGCTGGTCGTAGGTGCGCATCGGGATCTCCTGTCCAAGTTAACGGAACACTGCTCTCTTGTTCTCGAAGCTAACAGCACACTGTCCTTTTATCAAGAGAGCAGTGTCCTGTTACACTTCGAGGCGTGTCCGAGTTCCAGCGCGCCCGCAGCCCTGAGCAGGTGGAAGCCCGCCGCGAAGCGATCCTCGATGTGGCCGAAGAGCTGATGACGGAGTCGTCCGTCGGCGAAATCAGCATGCGCGAACTGGCCCGGCGAGTGGGCTTGTCGGCGTCGAACGTCGCGCGCTACTTCCCCACCCGGGAGGCCGTCTACCTGGAAGTGCTCGACCGCGCTCGCGGCGCGTGGCTCGATTCGCTCACCCTGGAAGGCGACCTGTCGGAGGTCGCCGCGACCCTCGCCCGTTCACTCGCGACGCGACCGGTGCTGTGCGAACTGATCAGCGTGCTGGCGAACGTGCTGGAACGGAATGTCTCGACGGAGATCGCGCGGGATTACAAACTCCGGTCGGCGAAGCACAACGCCCGCACCGCCGACCTGCTGCACGCCGCGCTGCCAGGTCTTTCCGCGGAGACCGCGCAAGAACTGTCGTCCGCGATCTTCATGTTCACCGCGGGAATGTGGCCGCTGGCGCACCCGAACGAAGCCGTCCGGGAAGCCATCAAGGATCCGCGCCTGGCCGGCTCCCGCCTCGACTTCGAAGACCGTTTGCGCCGGTTGATCGTCGTGCTGACGCTGGGCTACCAGGAGGTCAGGCGTCGAATCGGCCAGTGAGCAGGAACTCGTCGAACCGCGCCCGATGCGGAGCAAGATCGATCCCCTGCTCGCCGAGCCATTCGTCGGAGTAGTACGTGTTCGCGTACCGCTCGCCGCCGTCGCACAGCAGCGTCACCACCGAACCCGCCTGACCGTCCGCCAGCATCCGCGAGATCAGCTGGAACGCGCCGTACAGGTTGGTCCCGGTCGAGCCGCCCGCCCAGTGGCCGGTGCGGTCGCGCAGCAACCGGATCGCCGCGAGGGAACCGGCGTCGGGCACCTGGAACATCTCGTCGATCACGCCGGGCACGAACGACGGTTCGCAGCGCGGCCGTCCGATGCCTTCGATCCGCGACGGCATGCCGGTCGCGTAGTCCGGCGCACCGGTTTCCCACGCGCCGTAGAACGACGAGTTTTCCGGGTCCACCACGCAGATCTTCGTGGTGTGCCGCTTGTACCGGACGTAGCGGCCGAACGTCGCGCTCGTCCCGCCGGTGCCCGCGCCGACGACGATCCACGACGGCACCGGATGGCGTTCGGCACGCATCTGCGCGAACACCGATTCGGCGATGTTGTTGTTGCCGCGCCAGTCCGTCGCGCGCTCGGCGTAGGTGAACTGGTCGAGGTAATGCCCGTTGCACTCGGCGGCCAGCCGCTCAGCCTCCGGGTACATCGCCGGGGCCGCGTCGACGTAATGGCATTCGCCGCCGTAGAACTCGATGAGCGCGATCTTTTCCTTGCTCGTCCGCCGCGGCACGACGGTCACGAACCGCAGGCCGAGCATCCGCGCGAAGTACGCCTCGGACACCGCGGTCGAGCCGCTGGACGCCTCGACCAGCACGGTGTCCGGGCCGATGTGCCCGTTGACCAGGCCATACAGGATCAGCGAGCGCGCGAGCCGGTGCTTGAGCGAGCCGGTCGGATGCACCGACTCGTCCTTCAGGTAAAGGTCGATGCCCCATTCCGGGGGCAGCGGGAAGACGTGCAGGTGCGTGTCGGCGCTGCGGTTGGCGTCGGCCTCGATGATCCGGACGGCTTCCCGGACCCAGGCGCGGCTGTGCGGCTTGCTCATGCCGCGGAATCGTCGGCCGAGGTCTCGCCGCGCAGCTGCGAACGCAGCTGGGCCCGAGCACGCGCGCGGGATTCGTTGCGCTTGGCCAGCCCTGCTGTCACGCGCTGGTTCAAGCCGCGCAAAAGCAGCAGGCCAAGCGGAAGGCCGACGACGAGCCCGATCAGCAAAGAGACCAGCAGCGGCACGCCGACCAGCGAAAGCACGACCGCGACCACCGCGACGAGCGCGAACCGCGCGATCAAGTACACCGTCAGGTCACGGGGAAGGTGGTCCGGTGTCTCGCTCACACCGAAACAGGCTACGCCCCGCTCGGCGAGTCTTCGTCCAGGCCCGCGTTGTTGGGGCGGCCCTCGAACCGGGTGGAGAGCACGACTGTCGTATTGGTGCGGCCGACGCCGGGGATGCGGCGCAGCCTGCCAAGGGTGAGCTCCAGCTCGTCGACGGTCGAAACCCGCACCTTTACTACGAAGGCCTCGTCGCCCGCGACCGCGTAACAGCTCTCCACCTCGGGCAATTCGCCGAGCGAGGTCGCGACGTCCTCGTCGGTGGCGGTGTCGGTGGGATGGATGCCGACCAGCGCGGTGACGCCGAGGCCGACCGTGTTCGGGTCGACCATCGCGTGGTACCCGGTGATCACGCCCGCCGCCTCGAGCTTTCCGACGCGTTCGTGCACCGACGACGCGGAGAGCCCCACCGTCCGGCCGAGGTCGGCGTAGGTAGCGCGGCCGTTGGCCCGCAGCTCGGCGATGATCTTCCGGTCCAGCTGATCCACCGGCCCATTATGCGGCGCGGGCCCGCGACCGGCTCATCCCGGTAGGTCCCGGATTGTCTCCTGCGTCACAGCAACCTCGACGGCCGACAGCGCCCGCACTCGACCTTTGCCTGGTCTTTACCCGGATCTCGCCGCAGCCGGTTGGAAAATGCCTGGTCAGCGGGGCGCGAACGGGCCCTGAGCGATCCTGAGAATCTGCTGAGTTATGTCCCTTTTGCACTTTAAGGGCTCTTTACCCAAGGACAACCGTTCGAGTACCCGACGGGTGAAGTGCCACGATTGCCGCGTTGGCCACCCGGGCGCGAAGGGCGAAATCGCCCGATGCCCCCGGTATAGCAAGTAGGGCGTTAAGGAGGCGGAAAATGACCGCAACCATGGGCGGACGGTTGCTCACCCCGGGTGAGGTGGCCGCTCTGTTCCGGGTGGACCCGAAGACCGTGACCCGCTGGGCCACCGCGGGCCGCATCGGCTCGATCCGGACGCCGGGCGGACACCGCCGGTTCCGCGAGTCCGAGGTGAACGACCTGCTGGCCGAACTCACCACGGACGCCAGCGAACCGACCCGCAAGATCTGATCCGCGGGTCACGCAGACGACGAAGGGTCGTGAGTGGCAAGGGGTGCCTCCCGCATCGCTTGCCGGTCACGACCCTTCGCCGCGTTCCGGGCCTGCCGCGCCCGCCGTCCCGTCCCCCCGTTCAGCCGAATTGCGGCTAATCTGGGGGGCCAGCACGACGGAAGGGACCCGGGCATGATTCCTTTGCTCGCAGCGGTGGGCGCAATTACCATCGCCGTTCTGTTGTGGCGGGCCCTTGGCGCACAGCGGATCAGCGTCCCGCAGCGCCGCCCGGCCGTCGCCCCTGACGACGATCCCGAATTCCTGCGCAAGCTGTCTGAACAGCAACGCAACCGCCCGACCGACGACAACGACTCCTGACGGCTGGCTCAGGAAGAGAATCCGTCGGCCACAGTCGCCGCCAGTTCCAGCAGCGCAAGCCGCGTATCCCCGCCGAGACGCTCCAACTCGATCTCCGCGCCCTCTTCCAGATGCGCATCGAACGGAATCCGGCACACCGACCGCACCTTCGCGCCGAAGTGCGCGGCCAGCTTGTCCAGATCGACCGAACTCCCCTTCGGCCGCACCGAGTTGATCACCACGACTGACCGTTTCACCAGGTCGCCGTAGCCGTGCGCCTCGAGCCAGTCCAGCGTCGCCGAAGCGCTGCGCGCCCCGTCGACCGAGCCCGACGACACGACCACCAGCGAATCCGCGACGTCGAGGACGCCCTTCATCGCCGAGTGCATCAAACCGGTGCCGCAGTCGGTGAGCACGATGTTGTAGAAGTGCTCCAGCAGGTTCACCGTACGCCGGTAGTCGTTCTCGGAGAACGCCTCCGACACCGCCGGATCCTGTTCGCTCGCCAGGATTTCCAAGCGGCTCGACCCCTGCGACGTGTACGACCGGACGTCGCTGTAGCGCGTGATCTTGTCCGCGTCCCGCAGCAGGTGCCGCACGGTCGCGGTGGTCTCGATGGCGATCTTCTGCGACAGCGTCCCGCGGTCCGGGTTCGCGTCCACCGCCACGACGCGGTCGCCGCGCAACGACGCGAAGGTCGCGCCGAGCGTGGTCGTCGTCGTGGTCTTGCCGACGCCGCCCTTGAGGCTCAGCATCGCGATCTTGTAGCACCCGCGCAGCGGCTGGTTGACCCGCGCGATCAGCTCGCGCCGGCGCGTGTCCGCGGGGCTCTCGCCCGGGTTGAGCAGCTTGCCGGTGCCCAAGTAGACCGCCTTGCGCCAGCCTGACTGCGGCGTCCGCTTCTGCTGCTTCACCAGGTGCGCGGTCGCCAGCTCGTCCGCGCCGGACGCAGGCTGCGGAAGTCCCTGAGCGGAGGGAACGGCACCCGGAGCGGGAACCGGCGTGCCAGCTTGAGCGACTGGCTGATACCCGCCCGGAGCGGCATACGGCTGCTGCTGTGCCGGAGGCTGCAGCGGCGGCAGATTCTGGTCGTAGTGCGGCTGGTACCCGCCCGGCTGCGGCAGCGGCGGATACGCGCCCTGCGGCGGCGGGTCGACGACCTGCGTCGGCTGCGCGTCGTACGGCCCGGTGCCGGGGTGCGGCGTCGAGTCGGTGCGTTCCTCGGAGAACATGGCAGCCGGTTCCTGGGCCTGCTCGGACTGCTGTTCCCCGGCAGTCTCTTCACTGGGTCCGGTCACCGTTGCCAACCTCCCGGGTACGTCGAAGGGCCCCTGGCGACGACGGTAGTCGCCCGAGGCCCGGTCCGGGCGGTGGACCCCCGGCTCAGCTCACTCCGGCGTAGGAATGCAGTCCGACGGTCACCAGGTTGACGAAGAACAGGTTGAAGATCGTCGCGGCGAACCCGACGATGTTGATCACCGCCGCGCGCGTTCCGCGCCAGCCCGCGGTGGCCCGGGAGTGCAGGTATGCCGCGTAGATGACCCACGCGATGAACGCGACGGTCTCCTTCGGGTCCCAGCCCCAGAACCGGCCCCACGCGGCCTCGGCCCACACCGCGCCGCACAGCACGCCGAAAGTGAAGATCGGGAACGCCACGATCGTGGCGCGGTAAGCGATCCGGTCGAGCACGTCGGCGGCGGGCAGCTTCGGGCCGAAACCGGCGAACTTGGCCGGGTTGCGGTCGTGCGCGGTGCGGAAGAGGTAGAGGACGCTCGCCACGCCCGGCACCAGGAACACGCCGGAGCCGATGATCGCGGCGGACACGTGGATCACGAGCCAGTACGACTGCAGCGCGGGCACGACCGGCGCGGCCACTGTGTACAGCATCGTGCCGTTGATGAACATCAGGATCACGACGGGCAGCAGCAGGAAGCCGGTGAGGTGGCGGACCGGGAACTTCTTGATCACCACGAGCCACGCGACGACGGTGATGAAGGTGACCGCCATGCCGTACTCGTACATGTTGCCCCACGGCGCGCGGTGCACCGCGAGTCCGCGCAGCACGATCGCCGACAGCTGCAGCAGCGCGCCCAGCACGAGCAGCGCCGCGCCCATCCGGCCGATCCGCTCGGCGCGGCCGACCGCGCGCGGGGCCTCGGGCTCGACCGGTGCGTCGCCGTCTTCGATGCCGGCGTCGTCGGCGTCGTTGGTGTCGGGCCCGCCAGCGCCGACCAGCACGCGCTTGCGGCTGCGCTCGGCGGCGAGCCGGCCCTTGGCCCCGAACGCCTGCTCGAAGAGCGTGAACAGCAGCGCCAGCACGTAAATCGCCACTGTCGTCGTGTACAGCAGGTCGCTGTACTGCGAGAGAGTCTCGTTGATTTCCATGCCTCAGCTGCCCTTCCGGCCCGTGACCAGCCGTTCGCTGATCCGCTGGAATTCCTCGCCGTATCCGGCTTGATCCGTGCGCGCGAGCCCCGCGACCTCGATCACGGTACTCGCGCTCTCGTCCTTGCCCGGCCGCACCCGCACCCACACGCGACGCCGCTTGACCAGCAGCGACGCACCGAGCCCGGCGAACATCACGATCGCGAAGCCGAGCACGAAGCCCTGCGTCGGATCGTGCGAGATCTGGAGGTTGACCCATTTGTTGACGCCGTCGAAACGCACCTTCGTGCCGTCGTCGAGCGTCACTTCCTGGCCGACCGCCAGGTTCTTGCGCGCGACCCGCTTGAGCCGGCCGTCCTGAACCCGGGACTGGTCGACCGAGAACACCGACTGGCCGCGGCCCGCGTCGAGACCGAGGTCGCCGCGCAGCACGTCGACCGCGACCATCGGGTTGTTCAGCTGCGGCGCGGTCGAGGTGAGCACGCCGCCGTGGATGAACGACGACGGGGCGAACAGGCCGGTGATCGCGAGCTGCTTGGTGCGCCGCTGGACCTCGTCGGTGACGCCGGGCTGGTCGAACTTCGTCGCGCCCTCGGACAGCATCGTCGCCGAGTTGGTGAACATCCACTGGGTGTTCTGGGTGCGCTTCTCGCCGTTCGGGAAGGTCACCGTGAACTGCGGCGAATAACCGTTGCCCAGCAGGTAAACCCGGTCGCCGACGGTCCGCAGCGGCTCGTTGACCTCGAGGTCGTACGGCTTCCACGTGCCGGTCTGCAGGTCTTCGCCGGACTGGTACTCGATGTGCGAGTGGTAGTAGTCGGCCTGGTTGGTGGCGGTGTAGCGAGCGGTGAAGTCGTTGACCTTCACGCAGAACGGGTTGAGGTCGGTGCCGTCGACGCGCAGCCCGGCCTCGAACGAGTCGTAGTTGTAGATGCCCGAGTTGCAGAACTGGCCGCCGTTGGCCTGCACGATGACCTGGCCCTCGTAGCTGTAGAGCTTGCCGAGGGCGAAGAAGATGATCAGGCCGAGCATGCCGAAGTGGAAGAGCAGGTTGCCGGTCTCGCGCAGGTAGCCGCGTTCGGCGGAAATGCTGAACCCGCCGCCGTCTTCCTCGCGCTCGACGCGCCGCCAGCCGGACAGCTGCTTGCGCACGTCCTCGCGGATCGTCTCCGGCGTGCGCGCGGTGCGGGCGATCCGGTGGTGCGGCATGCGCGCGAGATTGCGCGGCGTCAGCACCGGCTTGGCCCGCATCTGCTTGACGTACTCGAAGCTGCGCGGCGTGAGGCAGCCGATCAGCGAGATCATCAGCAGGATGTAGATCGCGGAGAACCAGACGCTGGAGTAGACGTCGTAGAACTCCAGCTTGTCGAGCAGCGAACCCCACCAGCCGTGCGCGCTGATGTACTCGTCGACCTTCGGCGCGTTCAGCCGCCGCTGCGGCAGCAGAGCGCCGGGAAGCGCGGCGAGCGCCAGCAGGAACAGCAGCACCAGCGCGGTGCGCATGGACGTCAGGCCGCGCCAGGTGTTGCGCAGGAAGGCCAGCGCCTGCTTGGCCGCGGACGGGCGGTACGGGTTCGGGTTCTTCGGGGGCGCTTCGGTAGTGGTCACAACGGCAGCTCGAGATCGGAGGCGACGGAGTTGCGGAGCCAGCCCATGACGTCTCCCCACAGCCCGGTGACCAGCAGGATGCCGACCACCATCAGCAAGACCCCGCCGAAGATCTGCACGCGGCGGCCGTTGCGGCGGAGCCAGTCGGTGGCGCGCACGGCCCAGCGGGCGCCGAGCGCGATCAGCAGGAACGGGACGCCCAGGCCGAGGCAGTAAACGAGCACCAGCACGTACCCGCGCACCGCGGCCCCGCCGGTCGCGCTCGCGAGGCTCGTGACGGCCGAGAGCGTCGGCCCGATGCACGGCGTCCAGCCGAGCCCGAAAACCGCGCCGAGCACCGGCGCGCCCCAGAGGCCGCCGCCGGGCACGCGGTGCGAGCGGACCTCGCGCTGCAGCCCCGGGATCCAGCCGATGAAGACCAGGCTCATGAGGATGGTGAGGATTCCGCCGATGCGCTGCAGCAGATCCTCGTTGACCAGCAAGGTGTTCGCGAGCCAGACCAGCGTGCCCATGGTCGCGACGAACACCACGGTGAACCCGAGCACGAACAGGCCCGCCGCGCCGAGAACGGCGTAGCGGCCCTTCTTGCGCTCCTCGCCGTCGCGCACCGCCGGGGCGTCCGCGCCGACGAGAGCCGCGAGGTAGGCGAGGTACCCGGGCACGAGCGGCACCACGCACGGCGACGCGAACGAGATGGCCCCGGCCAGCAGCGCAACACCCGCGGCGAGCAGCAGCGGCCCGGAGAGCGCCAGCTCGGACACGGAGTTCACGCACTTGAGAGTAGGCAGTGAGCTGGACGTGAGGCGGGCGGGGCCCGCTCACAGGACCTACGCCACAGCCGCTCCGGGACCTTGGTCCTGCGGTCCTGTGCCGCCCCAATGTGGCATTGGGTGCGTCAGACGCACCGAACGCCACATTGGGTGCGCCACATGCAC
>NZ_JBSFNS010000070.1:0-43056 GCF_053587275.1 Amycolatopsis sp. NPDC003676 | reverse complement strand
AGCGAGGGCCGGTGCCAGGTGCGCATCCGTGCGGTGTTCAGCGTCGCGGGCGGGTCGACAGTGGTGGTCATGAGGCTCCTCCCAGAATGGATAGTCGGCGTGACAGGCCGAAGGCCCCTCACGCCGGGCAGCCCCCAAACGCCGGCTTAAAAGCGATCCCGCACGCGGCGGCGGAGCCGACGCCAAAAAACACAGCTGGTGAGCTGACCTACCAAATCAACCCCGTCGGCGAGCTGGTCGAAATCACCCCCGCCGACGACCCAACCTGCGATAACCAAGCGACCGAGCCACCCCCGTAGCCGTCGTAACCACCGCAGGCACCAGATGCGCCACCGATGTCGTCTCCCTTCGCCCCACAACCGCGACCGCAGCAGTAACCCGGCCGGAAGCCTCACGGATCGGAGCAGCAACGGCGACCGCATCATCAGCAAGCTGACGATCAGCGACGCAATACCCAGTGCGCGCGATCTCGGCAAGTTCAGCTCGCAGAGTCTCCGGGTCAGTCGTAGTGTGCTGAGTTTCCGCCGCAATCGGGCTAGTCAGCGCCGATTCGCGAGTATCAGCGGCGGCGTGCGCGAGCAGCACCCGGCCGGTCGCGGTCGTAGTCGCAGGCAGGCGGCTGCCGGTCGTCGTGAGGATGCCAACCGAACGGTGCCCGGCCAGCCGGGCGAGGAACACGACGTCCGTCCCGTCCAGCACCGAGAGGTGCACGTTCTCGCCGGTCGCGTCGAACAGATCGCCCAAATACGGCAAGGCAATGTCCCGGAGGGAGGCCCGGGCCAGCGAGAGCGAGCCGAGTTCCCACAGTTTAAGGCCGAGGTGGTACCCGCCGTGGTCGTCACGGGTCAGCGCTCCCCATTCGGCCAGCTCGCCGACCAGGCGGTGCGCGGTGCTCAACGGCAGGCCCGCGGCCTGGGCGATCTCGGTCAGCGAGAGCACCGGAGTCTGGGCGCTGAAGCAGTCCAGCACCGACAGCAGCCGCGCCGCCGCGGTGGGTCTGGCTTCCATGTGGCGGAAGTCTGATTGAGGCGGGGCCGCGACGCAAGCGACACTGCGCACGTGGGTCGGCCAAGCAAGGAAAACACAGAACACGGCGAGTCCGTTTTGATCACGGGGGCGGGATCGGGTCTCGGGCTGGGAGCGGGATTGACGCTCGCGGCGCGCGGGCACCGGGTGTTCGCCACGGTCGAACGGGACGACCAGATCGAACCGACGCGGGCGGCGTTCGCCGAGCGCGGGCTCGTCGCGGAAGTCTCCCGGCTTGATCTGCTCGACCCGGCTGATCGTGAAACGGCAGCGGCGCTCGACGCGTCCGTTCTGCTCAGCAACGCCGGATTCGGTGCCGAAGGCCCGCTCCTGCGCACGGATTCCGCAGTGGTTCGGAAGACGTTCGAGGTCAACGTCTTCGGCACGCTCGAGCTGACGCGACTGGTCGCCGACCGGCTCGTCGCGGCCGGGCGCGGCGGGCGGATCGTGTTCGTCACGTCGGTGGCGGGGCTGTTCGTCGCTCCCGGCGCGGGTGCGTACGGGGCCAGCAAGTTCGCCCTCGAAGCCATGGCGCAGGCGGTCCGCCAGGAGCTGCGGCCGCACGGAATCGAAGTACGGGTCGTTGAACCTGGGCCGTTTTCCACTGGGTTCAACGAAAAACTCGTGGAGAACGCGCCTGTTTCCGAACACGACTTTTCGGATTTCCTCGCCATGCAGCGCGATCCGGCCCCGGCGATCGAGACGATCGCGCGGGTCGCGGTCGAATCCGGGCCGTACCGGACGATCGTCCCGGGCGAGTTCGGCGGGATCGTGCGCGAGCAGCAAGATCAGTTGTGGGGCGAGACCGACCTCGTCGACCCGTGAGAAAGTGCGACAGCACATCAGCACTAGACAGGAGCACATGACAGTGAAGATCGCGGTTCTCGGGGGCGGGCACGGTTCCTGGGCCACGGTGGCGGAACTCGCCGAGCACGGCCACGAAGTGCGCTGGTGGCGGCGGAACGCCGAGGCGTTGGAAGCGTTGCGCGCGACCGGGGCGGTGGGCGTCCGGGATTACCGGGGCGCCCGTTCGGTGCCGGTGGGCGACGGCGCCGGGGAGATCAACCCGGTGGCAGACCTCGCGGAGGCGGTGCGCGGCGCGGCGCTGATCGTGATCCCGCTGCCGTCGACCACGCACGACGACCTGGCTCCCCGGCTCGCCCCGCTGCTGACCGAGGGCCAAGTAGTCTTCCTGCCGCCGGGCACGTTCGGTTCGATGGTGTTCGCCAAGGCCGTCGCCGCGGCGGGCGGGAGTTCGGAGATCGCGTTCGCCGAAGCCGGGACGCTGCCGTACCTCGCGCGTCGGCATGGCGACGCCGAAGTAGTGATCAGCGGGTACGCGACCCGGCTGCCGACCGGGGTTTTCCCGTTGCGGCTGGCGGAAAGCGCGTTCAAGACGCTGCGCGAGGCGTACCCGAGCATCGAGGACGCGGGCGACGGGCTCAGCGGAGCGCTGATGAACGCGGGCCCGATCATCCACCCGCCGCTGATCACGATGAACGCCGGTCCGCTCGAGCATTTCGCCGCCTGGGACATCCACAACGAGGGCACGCAGCCGTCGATCCGCAGCGTCACCGACGCGCTTGACGCCGAACGGGTCGCGCTGCGCGAAGCGTTCGGCTATGGCGCGCCGCACTTCCCGCTGGCCGACCATTACGCCACCGACGGCGAGGAGTGGATGTACGGCCGCGCGGCGCACGAGCGGCTGACCGACAGCGGCGACTGGCGCGAGAAGATCGACCTCCACACGCACCGCTACATGGTCGAAGACACCCGGCTCGGGTTGTCGCTCCTGGTGTCCGCTGGTCGTTGGGCTGGCGTGCCGACGCCGGTCGCGGAAGGCCTGCTGGCGTTGGGTTCTGCCATCACCGGCCGCGATTTCTACGCCGAGGGACGGACCTTCGAGAACCTCGGCCTGGCCGATCTCGACCGGGCCGGGCTGACCAAGCTGCTGCAGGACGGAGTCCAGTCGTGATCGCCATCGTCGGCGCCGGGCGGATGGGCGAGGGCATCGCGCTGGCCTTCCTCGCGGCCGGACATCCGGTGTTGCTCGCGGACGTCAAGGACCGCACCGAGGAAGAACGCCAGCTCCGCCGCGACGAGGTCCGCAAGCGCCTCGCGGACCGGCTGCGCGCGATGTTCGGCCACGCGGACGCGCTGGAAAGCCTGACGCTGGGCGACCGTTCGGCGAAGGAGCTCGCCCACGCGACCGTGGTGTTCGAGGCCGTGCCGGAGGTCATGGACGTCAAACGCGAGGTGTTCGGCTGGCTCGGCTCGCAGGTGCCCGAGTCGGCGGTGCTGGCCTCGACGACGTCGACCTTCCTGGTCACGCAGATCGCGGAACTCGCTGACCGGCCGGAACGGGTCGTCAACGCGCATTGGCTCAACCCGGCCGAACTGATGCCGCTGGTCGAGGTCAGCCGGAGCGACGACACCGATCCGGCCGCGGTCGAGCGGCTCGTGGAGCTGCTGCGCGAAATCGGCAAGGTGCCGGTGGTGTGCGGGCCCGCCGCCGGGTACATCGTGCCGCGGCTGCAGGCGCTGCTGATGAACGAGGCCGCGCGGATGGTCGAGGAAGGCGTGGCCGGTGCCGCCGAGATCGACCTCGCGGTGCGTGCCGGGCTCGGGCCGCGGTTTTCGGTGCTGGGCCCGCTGGAATTCATCGACTGGGGCGGCGGCGATATCCTGTACTACGCCTCGCGCTACCTGACCGGCGAACTCGGCGAGCGGTTCCAGGCGCCCGCGATCGTCGAGGAGAACATGACCGGCCAGCGGCGAGGTCTTCAGGACGGGGCCGGGTTCTACCGCTTCGACGCGGCCGGGGTGCCGGACTACCGGGCGGCGCGGATCCGGGAGTTCGAGGAGATTTTCCGGCTGCGCGAACCGCATTTGCGGGACGGGACGCCGGTTCCGGTGCGTCCGGAGGACGATTCGGCGGAGTGATTTTCGGTTGGCGGCCGCGGGTTCAGGCCCGCGGCCGTCAGCACTCCGCAAGCCATCCGGCCGCCTGGGCGACGCGCGGATGGGCTTCGCCGAGGATTGCTTTGAGCCCGGCTGTCACGGATTCCAGCTCAGCCGCCGCACCCGCTCGGTCGCCTCGTCGGGCGGCGACTCGGGCCAGAGTCGCGCGGAGGCCGAGCACCATCGGATGTCCCGCTGGCCAGGCACCAGCGGCCAGCACCGCCCGCGCCGCTTGCTCGGCTCCGTCCAGATCGCCGCTTTCCACGCAGGCTCGCGCGAGCGCGGTGCGGAGGGTCAGCGCATCTCGGCCTCGCGCTTCGCCCAGTGCCTGGCGGAGCAGGTCGGCTGCCTCGGGCGCTTGCCCGGCCAGCAGGAGAACGGTTGCCAGGGACTCCCGCAGCTCTGGCTGCTTCTCGAAAAGCTCGCGCATCGGAGCGATCGCCGCCTCCGGATCTCCGGTTTCGGCTCGCACCACCAAGAGGAGCGCGTCTCGTTGCTCGTCGGTCTCGCAGAGCGCTTCCTCGTCCGACAGCAGTTGTTCGGCCGTCTCGTAGCGGGCCAGCGCGCGCAGCATGACGACCTTCCGGCGCCGTCCGGCTCTCGTCCGGGCGTGCGCCGGGCCGAGTTCGGCGGTGCAGTAGTCGACGTGCGCGTCCAGCACTGCGAGCGCATCTTCGTACTGCGCTGCCACGCCATAGGCTTCCGCGAGGAGCAGCTGGGTCTTGAACGTCCCTGGCTGGCGCGCGCCCCAGGTTTCCTCGAACGCCTCCGCGGTGCGTTCCAGCAGCGGGATCGCCTCCGCCGGACGGCCTTGCGACGTCTGGCAATACGCCAGATTCGCCCACGCGGCAAGGGTGTTCGGCTCGCGGGGGCCGAATTCGTCCGTCAACGCGGGCACGAGATCCGTGTAGTGCCGCTCCCCCGCCGCCCAGTCCTCGTTCTTGAGCAGCAACTGGCCCAGCAGGAGCCGCCGGCGCAGGTTCGGCACGCTCTTCGGGTTGCGCGCCTTCGCGAGGGTGGCCTGCAGCGCGGCGATCTCGTCAACCGGCTCTGGCTTCGTGCGGAAGAGTCCCACCTGGACAGTCTGCCCGCCCGGCGATTCAGTCCTTCTTAAGCCACCCGGAAACCTCTACGACATCGGGATGCTTCGGACCAAACGCCTCCGTCAACCCCGCCGCGACCGCCGCCAGTTCACGATCCGCCTCGGCATCCCGGCCGCGTTCCCGGGCCACCCGCGCCAAGGTCGCCCGGGCACCGAGTTTCAGCGGGTGTCCGTCCGGCAGACCGTCGGCCGTCGCGATTTCTCCGGCCAGCGTCTCCGCCGCGTCGAGCTGGCCGCTTTCCAGGTACGCGCGGGCCAATTCCCCGGCCGGGCCCCACTGCTGCGCCGCCGGTTGCGCGGACAGCACGGCGCGGTACAACTCCGCCGCTTCCGCGGGTTCCCCGGCGCGCAGCAGCACGGCGGCGAGCATCTCCACGAATTCCGGCGTGCGGTACTGCTCGGCGAGTTCCCTCGCCTTGTACTGGACCGTCTTCGCCTCGCCGTCCTCCGCCCGGATCAGCAAGCCGACCGCGCGGGCACTGTCGCGTTCGTAGTCGTCTCGCGGCTTACGCGACAGGCCGGAGTTCAAAGAGCGAGCCTCGTCGTATCGGCCGAGTGTCCGCAGCACACTGACCTTCCGGCGCGCGCCCGCGATCGTCAGCTCGTGGTACTCGCCGAACTTGTCCACGCACGCGTTCAAGTGCCTGCTGAGCACGTCCAGCGCCTCGTCGTACTCCCCGGAAACCGAGTACATCTCCGACAGCACCAGCTGTGCCTGCATGGTGGCCGGGTCGTCGGGCCCCATGACGGCCTCGTAGATGTCCACTGTGGACTCCATCAGGTGCACCGCGTCCTCGATCCGGCCCAGCGCGGCCTTCGCCATGGCCAGGTTCAGCCAAGCGCCGAGCGTGCCCGGATGCTGTTCGCCCTCGACGCGCACCTGGGCGTCGGCGAGTTCGGTGTAGTGCTCCTCCGCCGCGGGCCAGTCGCCGGTTTCCACCAGGAGGATGCCGAGCCGGTGGCGCATCGCGAGGCTCTCCGGGGAATCCGGATCCGCGGCTTTCGCCAGTTTCTTGCGCAGTTTCGCGATTTCGGCTGCCGGGTTCGCCCGGAAAAGCGCCATTGCCGTCCCCCGTCCGGTTGGTGCGTTCCCGCCAGTGTGCCGCATGCCACAAGACCCCGGGAGTGTGCCGTCCCCCACTCGACCGGGCCACTGCACTGGTTACCCACGGGTAACAAGGGCTAGGGTGCGGGCAGGAACACTCTCTACTTCAGGAGCATTCGTGGCCGCACCAGCAACGCCGCCGCTCGCGCCCACCGCGCGAGGGGTGCGCAATGTCGTCTTCGTCGAAGGGGTACGCACGCCCTTCGGCAAGGCGGGCGACAAGGGCATGTACGCCGGGACCCGGGCGGACGACCTCGTCGTCAACGCCATCCGCGAGCTGCTGCGGCGGCATCCGGAGCTGCCGCCCGAGCGCGTGGACGAGGTCGCGATCGCCGCGACGACGCAGATCGGCGACCAGGGCCTGACCATCGGCCGCACCGCCGCGCTGCTCGCCGGGCTGCCGAAGTCCGTGCCGGGCTTCGCGATCGACCGGATGTGCGCGGGCGCGATGACCGCGGTGACCACTACCGCGAGCGGCATCGGCTTCGGCGCGTACGACATCGCCATCGCCGGCGGCGTCGAGCACATGGGCCGCCACCCGATGGGCGAGGGCGTCGACCCGAACCCGCGGATCGTCGCGGACAAGCTGGTCGACCCGACCGCGCTCGTGATGGGCCAGACCGCGGAGAACCTGCACGACCGCTTCCCGGAGATCACCAAGGAGCGCACGGACGCGTTCGCCGCGCGCAGCCAGGAGCGCTACGCCGAGGCCGTGAAGACCGGCAAGATCGGGCCGGAGCTGGTTCCGGTGGCGACCAAGTCGAAGGAACTCGGCTGGGGCCTCGCGACCGAGGACGAGCCGCCGCGCCCGGGTACGACCGTCGAGCAGTTGGCGAAGCTGAAGACGCCGTTCCGCCCGCACGGCCGGATCACCGCGGGCAACGCGGCCGGTCTCAACGACGGAGCCACCGCGGCGATCCTCGCCGACGAGGACACCGCGCGCGAGCTGGGCCTTCCGGTCGGGATGCGGCTGGTCGGCTACTCGTTCGCGGGCGTCGAGCCGGAGGTCATGGGCATCGGACCGGTGCCGGCCACCGAGAAGCTGTTCAAGCGCACCGGTCTGTCCATTGAGGACATCGGCCTGTTCGAGATCAACGAGGCGTTCGCGGTGCAGGTGCTCGCGTTCCTCGACCACTTCGGCATCGCCGACGACGACCCGCGGGTCAACCAGTGGGGCGGCGCGATCGCGTGCGGCCACCCGCTGGCGTCGTCCGGCGTGCGGCTGATGACGCAGCTGTCGCGCCAGTTCGCCGAGCGCCCCGACGTGCGCTACGGCCTCACCACGATGTGCATCGGCATCGGCATGGGCGGCACCGTGATCTGGGAAAACCCGGCCTACAACGGCTCTGAGGGGGCGAAGTAATGACTTTCACCGCTGAAGAGGCGAAGGCCGCGTTCCCGGACGAGGTCGTGACCAACGCCGTCACCAACCTGGTCAAGGTGCCGGGGCTGGACAAGCCGGTCGCGCTCATCACCTTGGACAACGGCCACGACCACACCCGGCCGAACACCTTCGGCCCGCAGGGTCTCGTCGCGCTGAACGCCGCGCTGGACAAGGCGTTCGCCGCCGAGCCCGCCGCGATCGCGGTCACCGGCAAGCCGTTCATTTTCGCCGTGGGCGCGGACCTTTCCGGCGTCGAGGCGGTGTCGGACCCGAAGCTGGCGCGGGAGATCGCGCAGACCGGGCACGACGTGTTCCGCCGGCTCACCGAGTCGAAGATCCCGACGTTCGGGTTCGTCAACGGCGCGGTGATGGGCGGCGGGCTCGAGCTCGCGCTGTCGTGCCACTACCGGACGCTGTCGGAGAACACCGCGGCGATCGCGTTCCCCGAGGTGTTCCTCGGCCTGTTCCCGGGCTGGGGCGGCACGCAGCTGCTGCCGAACCTGATCGGCCCGGACGCCGCCGTCACCGTGATCATCGAGAACGCGTTGGCGCAGAACAAGATGCTGAACGTGCGCAAGGCCGCCGAGCTCGGCATCGTCGACGAGGTCTTCGGTTCCGCGGACTACCTGGAGCAGTCGCTGCTGTGGCTGGCCAAGGTCATCAACGGCGAAATCACCCCGGCCCGTCGCGAAATCGACCGCGGCGCGGAGTGGGACGCGGCCATCGCGCGTGCCAAGTCCATCGTGGACGGTCGCACCCACGGCGCTTCGCCGGGCGCGACCAAGGCGGTCGAACTGCTTGAGCTGGCGCGCGAGAACGATCTCGACCGCGGTTACGCGGCGGAGACCGACGGGCTCGCCGAGCTGCTGATGTCGGACGTGCTGCGAGCCGGGCTGTACTCGTTCAACCTGGTCAACAAGCGGGCCAAGCGGCCGGCCGGCGCGCCGGACAAGTCGTTGGCGCGCAAGGTGAACAAGGTCGGCATCGTCGGCGCGGGCCTGATGGCCAGCCAGCTGGCGCTGCTGTTCGTGCGCCGCCTCAAGGTGCCGGTGGTGCTCACCGACGTCGACCAGGCGCGCGTCGACAAGGGCGTGGGCTACGTCCACGAGGAGATCGACAAGCTGCTGGCCAAGAAGAGGGTGTCGCCGGACGGCGCGAACCGGCTGAAGGCTTTGGTGACCGGCTCGCTCGACAAGGCCGCGTTCTCCGACGCGGACTTCGTGATCGAGGCCGTTTTCGAAGAGCTGGGCGTGAAGCAGCAGGTGTTCGCCGAGCTGGAGCAGCACGTCTCCCCCGAGACGATCCTGGCCACGAACACCTCGTCGCTGTCGATCACCGCGATGGCCTCGAAGCTGCAGCACCCGGAGCGCGTGGTCGGCTTCCACTTCTTCAACCCGGTGGCCGTGCTGCCGCTGCTGGAGATCGTGCGCGGCGAGAAGACCGACGACGCGGCGCTGGCGACCGCGTTCTCGGTCGGCAAGCAGCTGAAGAAGTCGAGCGTGCTGGTGAAGGACGCGACGGCGTTCGTCGTGAACCGGCTGCTGCTGCGCTTCCTCGGCGAGGTGCTGGTGGCGGTGGACGAGGGCACGCCGTTCGACGTGGCCGACTCCGCGCTGGAGCCGCTCGGCCTGCCGATGTCGCCGCTGAACCTGATGCAGCTCGTCGGCCCGGCCATCGCGCTGCACGTCGGCGAGACGCTGCACGGCTCGTTCCCGGACCGCTTCACCGTGAGCGAGAACCTGGACAAGTTCGTGAAGGCGGGCAAGAAGGGCGTGTGGACCTGGGACGCGACCGGCACGCCGTCGGTCGACCCGGAGGTCGCCGCGCTGTGGACGCAGGGCGACAAGCCGTCTACCGCCGAGCAGGTCCGCGACCGCGCGCTGAACGCGATCGCCGAAGAGGTCCGGATCATGCTCGACGAGGGCGTCGTCGCGGAGGCCCAGGACATCGACCTGTGCCTGATCCTCGGCGCGGGCTGGCCGTTCTGGCTGGGCGGCATCACGCCGTACCTCGACCGGGCAGGCGTCTCGGAGCGGGTCAACGGCAAGCCGTTCCTCTCCCAGGGCGTCGCTTCGGTTCCGGCGTAAGACCTTGGCGGAGCCGCCCTGTTTTCCGCAGGGCGGCTCCGCCGTGAACCCGGACACACCGAGCGCTTCGTGACCTTCCAGGCACCAGCCGTTCACCGCTGCCCCATAGCGTCCTGCCGAATCGTTCGAGCAGGTCAGGAGCAGGATGAACACCACGGACCCGGGCGGCGTTGGCCGTCGCGGATTCTTCAAGCGGGCGGGGCTCGTCGGCGCCGTCGCGGCCGGGGCCCCGGTGCTGGCCTCGGGCCAGGCCGACGCCATGGACCTCGATCTGGGGCTTGACCTCGGGATCGATCTCGACTGGCTGTTCGGCCGCCGCTACCAGTGGGTCGTCGGCGATCACCACACGCACAGCCAGTACTCGTACGACGCGATGTACACCATCGACCGGATCGCGGCCGGCGCGCGCGAACACGGCGCGAAGTGGATCGTCTTCACTGATCACGGACACGCGACGCACGAGAAGTCGTCCGTGGAACCGACCAGCCGCGACGTGCTTGCCGCGCAGCGAAGGCATCCGGATCTGCTGCTGTGGCAAGGCATGGAGTGGAACGTGCCGGGCGCGGAGCACGCCACGCTGTTCTTCCAGGCCGGGCGCGACCAGGCGAACGTGCTGCGCGAGTTCGAGCGCGGTTTCGACTGGCGGCTGACCGGTTCCGAATCCTCCAGCCCGGAGCACGAAGCGTTGGCGCTCAAGGGTTTGCGGTGGCTCGCCGAGCAGGAACGCAACCGCCGCATCCACGCGCCGGTCGTGCTGATCAACCATCCGCTGCGCAACGGCCGCGTGTCGCCGCACGAACTGCGCAACTACCGCGACACCGCGCCGGGAATCGTGATCGGCATGGAAGGCGCACCGGGCGCACAGGCCGACGGATTTCCTAAGCCGCAAGGCAATGGCGGCGCCCGGGGCGGCTACGGCAACAACCCCGGCGGCGACTCGTGGCCCGGCTTCCCGGCCGAGGCGTACCGCACGTACGGCGGCTGGGACTGGACCACCGCGAAGGTCGGCGGACTGTGGGATTCCCTGCTGGCCGAAGGAAAACCGTGGTGGATCACCACGAACTCCGACTCGCATTACAATCGCGGCGACCAGCTGGTGCGCCCGGCGGTGCCGGACGGCTGGTACGAACAGAACGGCAAATACCCGGACCCGGTCGACAGCGGGGTGCCGCAGTTGTCCGCTCCGTACGCGGATTTCTACCCCGGCGAGTTCAGCCGCACGGTGGTCGGCGTGCGACGCCCGGGCTTCGAGGGTGTGCTGGAGGGTCTGCGCGCGGGCCGGATTTGGCTGTCTCATGGCGGTTTGGTGCAGCAGCTTGAAGTCGGCGTGCTCGGCGGCGGCGACTGCGCGACGTTCGGCGGACGGCTGCGCGTGCGCCGCGGATCGACCGTGACGGTCGTTGTTTCGGCGGTGACCGCGTACCGGCCGAACGGGTCGGGTTCGGTGCCGCGGCTTGGCCGCCTGGACCTGATCTCGGGCCCGGTCACTGGCCCGGCGGCGGATCGCGACGCGATGACTGCGCCGGGTACGCGGGTGGTGGAGTCGTTCACGCCTTCGCGCGGATATGCGGGACGGCGGGTGATGTTCAAGCACACGTTCCGCAACGTGCGGGAGCCGTTCTACGTCCGGGTGCGCGGAACGGACGGGAAGCGGCACGCCGCCGGCGGGATCGAGCCGGCGATGGACGTGATCGGGCAGGCGAATCCGTACGAAGACCTTTGGCTGTACGGGAATCCTACGTTCGTGGACGTCCACTGAGGACAGTTCGACGGCAGGCGCGGTTTCGGCCGCGCCTGCTCAGATCTCGACGACGGAAACCAGCCGATCCAGCCCCACGAAGTCCTTCAGATTCCTGGTGAGCAGCGGAATCTGCTGCGCCGCCGCGGTCGCCGCGATCTGCAGGTCCATCCGGCGAGGGCGCGGATCCCGCCCGAACCGCCGGACCAGCGCCGCGCCCGTGCCGTACATCTTGGCCTCGTCGACTCCGAACGGCAGCACGGTGAAATGGTCGAGAGCGCGGCGGTAGCGCTCGACCCGTTCCGCGAGCCGGATGGGATCGTCGGTGGCGAGACCGTAAGCCAGTTCCGCAATGGTCACCGCACTGACCGCGGGCACCGCGGCCGCGTACGAGCCGAGGTCGAGCCGTTCGAGATCGATGACCACCGAGGTGTCGAGCAGCACCCGGGACGGAGCGGTCACTGGTCTTCGCCGGGCTCGCCAAGGCGGTCCGGCCCGAAGACCGCGTCGTCGGCTTCCCGCTCGCGACGCCATTCGGCGCTGTCCATCGGCGGCAGCCCGCGGAAAGCTTCCTGGATCTCGCCGAGCGTCCGGCCCCGCTGCGGTTCCTCCGGCGCGCGATGCGGCACCAGGTCGGCTACCGGCTTCCCGTTGCGGGTCACCACGAACGACTCTCCGGCCACCACGCGCCGCATGATCTCCGCGTTGTCGTTGCGCAGCTCTCGCTGGCCGATTGCGTGCCCCATAGCCAGGATTGTAGCACCTTTTCGATAAGGTGCTACGGTTGTGCTACACCGTGGGCAGCCGCACCGTCACCGCCAGTCCGCCTCCCACCACCGGCTCCGCGGACACCGTCCCGCCGTGTGCCTGCACCGCCGCGCGCACGATCGACAGCCCCAGGCCCGCTCCCGAACGCGCCGTCCGGGCCACTCCGGCACGGCGGAACGGCTGGAACAGCTCCGGCACCGCCGCCGGGTCCAGCAGGCCGCCCGACGAGCGCACCCGCAGGACCGACCACTGCGCGCCCGGTTCCGTCGTCACCTCGATCCAGCCGCCGTCGACGTTGTGCCGCACCGCGTTCTCGACCAGGTTTCCCGCGATCCGTTCCAGCAGAGCCGAATCCCCGATCGCCGGGGACGGCTGCATCACGAAATCCGCGCGCAGGCCCCGTTGTTCGGCTTCGCCGCGGACCGCCGACCAGGCGCGCTCCACGAGCACCGTCAGGTCCACCAGTTCCCGCGTCACGAGACCGGCTCCGTCGGTGCGGGCCAGCAGCAGCAACGAATTCACCAGCTGGCCGGCCCGGTTCGTCGCGTCCAGAACCACCCCGGCCATCCGGCGGAACTCGGCCTCGTCGGCGTGTTCGTCGGACAGCGTGACGTCCAATTCCGTCCGGATCACCGACAGCGGGGTGCGCAATTCGTGGCTCGCGTTGGCCACGAAATGGCGCTGCGAATCGAACGCGTCCTGCAAGCGGTCGAGCATGGCGTCGAAAGTCCGGGCCAGTTCGGCGAGTTCGTCGCGCGAGCGGATCTCGCCGATGCGCTCCCCCATCGACTCGATCGACAGCCGTTGCGCGGTCCCGGTGATCTCGCGCAGCGGACGCAGCACGCGGGAAGTGAACGTCCAGGCCAGGATCGCCGCCGCGGCCACCACGAAGCAGAACGCCAGCGAGCCGAAAACCAGCACCCGGCTGACGGCGTGCGTGCGCAGATGCTGCGCGAGCGTGGACGCGTCCACGTCGATGCCGTCGACCCGGACGATCGTGCCCGGCGGCATGTGCGGCACGGCGTCGACCGCGTCGCCGACGAGCGTCCACGCCAGCCACAGCAGCAACAGCCCCGCCGCGGCGACCAGGACGGTCGCCAGGACGGTGACGCGCACCCGCAGGCTGCGGGCGCCGGGAAGCTTCACTCGGAACCGGCGACCGACACCCGGTAGCCCGAGCCGACCACGGTCTCGATGATGCCCGGTTCGCCGAGCTTCTTGCGCAAGGTCATCACGGTGACCCGGACGGTCGTGGTGAACGGGTCGGCGTTCTCGTCCCACACCCGTTCGAGCAGTTCCTCGCTGCTGACCACGGACCCGCCGGCGGACAGCAGCACCTCGAGCACGCCGAACTCCTTGCGGGTCAGCTCGACCGGCCCGCTCGCCCGCCGGACGGTGCGCTTGGCCGGGTCCAGCTCGACGTCGCCCGCGGTGAGCAGCGGCGGCGCGGCGGGCGTCGCGCGGCGGCCGAGCGCCCGTACGCGCGCGACCAGCTCGGGGAAGGCGAACGGCTTGGCGAGATAGTCGTCCGCGCCCAGCGACAGCCCGTCGACCCGGTCGGACACCGAACTGCTCGCGGTCAGCATCAGCACCCGCGTCAGCTCGCCGGACGTGACGATCTCGCGGCACAGGTCGTCGCCGGACATCCCGGGCAGGTCGCGGTCGAGCAGCACCACGTCGTACCGCGTGACGGACGACTTCTCGTGCCCGTCGTCGCCCGTGAGCGCGATGTCGACGGCCATGCCCTCCCGCCGCAGCCCGCGGGCGATCGCGTCGGCCAACGGCTCTTCGTCTTCGACTACCAGAACTCGCACCAGACCACAATCCCATAGTTTCCTGAGAGCACCTGAGAGAGTCATGCAACGCGGGGATGAGCGTGTGCTTTCGCCGCTAGGGCAGCCGACGTGGGTGCGACTCGTGGCACCGTTGTGTTGCGTCGCTGAACCACGTCGGCAAAGCTCAGTCCCCAGCGGGCCTGGAAGTCGTTGTCGAGTGTGGTCAGGACGTGTCCACGAGGCCGATCGAGCCAGTGCCGTTTGCGCTGGGAACGTCCCAGGATCGTACGGGCACCGCCGATGTCGGCGTGGACGATTTTGCCGCAGAACCGGCACCGGAAGGTGTCCTGGGTTCGGCGGTTGCCGGGGTGGGTGTATCCGCAGCCGCCGCATTCGCGGCTGGTGTGAGCAGGGTTGACTTCGACAGCGGACAGTCCGGCGTCTTCGCGCAGGGAGCCTGGTTCAGCTCGCACAGCTCCGCGTCCCGCGATGGTCGTCAGGCGGCGCATCCGGCGGGAAAGCTGGCCCTGCCGCACCATGCCCTGGAAGTCCAGCCGTTCGACCGCCAGAGTCATGATGGCGGGGTCGGCGGCAACGCGGTTGAGACAGCGGTTGGTTTCGTTGGCGACGAATCCGCGGATGTCGTTGACCAGCGCCCGGTAACGCCGCGAGTTGCCAAGTTCGATTCCGTTGCGCTGCAACGACGCCACGAGCGGCTGCAACCGGTCATCATAGGCTCGGAGCCGGTCGAGGAAGCCGCGTCCGTGCAGGTGGCCGTCGCTGGTGGCCAGCAAGGTTGACATACCCCAGTCCACGCCGACAGTACGTCCGCCCTCACGCGGCTCGGCGACGGGGGTACGGACCGCCAGCCGATAGGTGACAACGCCGTCCTTGGCGACGCAGATCTGGCAGTGGTTGGCCAACCGCGCTTCCGGCTTGGCGAGGCGCTCGAGGAAAGCGCGGTGGGTGTGCAACGGGATCCGTACCGGCTTGCCCGCCTGCAGCGTGGAGACCCGCACCCAGTAGTCGGCGTGCGCTCCCTTGGAGATTTCGACGGCGGCGATTTTGCCGTCCATCACCATAGTGCGAACCCGCCGCATATCCGGTTGCCTGACCCGAGTTCTGATCTGCTTGAAGATGCGACGGGCCAGTTTCAGCACCTCAGCCCGGACGCTGCGCTTGCCGGAGACCGCCGCCTGCTCGCCTGTCACAGGAGTGTGCCAGGCGTGGGCTTTGCTGAGGTAGAACAGGTCCCGTTTGCACGCCTCCGAGAGGGCGCAGCGAGCGACGATACGCCGGAACTCGTTCTCGCAATTGCCCAGCCATGACCGGTGTGCCGCGATCGCCTGCGCGACTACCGAATCCCACTGGCGCCGCGAGAGGCCGCCGCCCCACGTTTTGGTGTCGATCCACCGCGGCAGGACTCCGGTGGTGAAAAAAGCGGTGACCGCTTCGGTTGCGCTCGCCCTAAACCGGTTCGCCACCGTGGCAGCAGGGCTGCCACTCGAGCGTGCTTGCCCTCATTGGCACTGGACCGCAGCCGGAAGGAACGGGCAACAGCCACGCTCCTCCCTTCCTCCCTGAGCCTCGTCCACGCCTGGCGGTTCACGCGCCAACCGGGATTCAGAATTCGCCGCGAGTTCCGACGAGGACTTTCCGACAACTTCATCTGAAACTACTGTACTTCACCATTAATCGGCGAACGAGTGCGCAAGACCTGATTGGACACTCGCGTTCAGCCCCACCGCAACGCGAACCACAGGCGCATCCGCGTTTCCGGATCGGCCAGCTCCGCTCCCAGCGCCCGTTCCACCTGTCCGATCCGGTGCCGCACGCTGTTGCGGTGCACGCCGAGTTCGGTCGCGGTTCGGTCCCAGCTCCCGTGGTGCGCCAGCCAGGTCCGCAGGGTCGGCACCAGCTCGCGACCGTGCGCGCGGTCCAGTTCGCGCAGCGGAGCCAGCAGGCGTTCAGCGAACGCACCGGCAGCGGCGGGCGGGATCAGGTTGTCGAAGCCGAGCGGGTCGGCGTTGGCCGCCAGCGGGCGGGACAGCGCGCGAGCACGGGCCAACAGCAGTTCGGTTTCCGCGACGGCAGCCGGGAGATCCACGGCGGGGTGCGGCGGGCTCGCTACCGCCAGCCAGCCGTGTTCGAGGAGGCCGTCCAGGGTGCCGAGTTCGCCGGTGATGGCGTAGAACCGCGGCCCGGGCAAAACCTGGACCAACGGGGTGTCGAGGCGGGCGCGAAGCCAGTCCGGGCGTCGGGCCAGCGCGTCCGGGCCGCGTCGGTGGGCGACTCCGGCGACGAGCCGGGCCTGGTCGCCGCCGACGACTCCGGCCAGCGCGTCCGAGCCGGGGCCGCCGAGCAGCAACGCCGTGGCGGCGGCGCCGAGTTCCGCGCTGTCCGATCCGGCGCGGCCGACGAGTCCCAGCAGCGCCGCGCCGACGGCCAGGATCGCCCGGTCCCCGCTGTCGAACCGCTGCGCGCGGCCGACGACGACCAGGTGCGCGGCGGTCGCCTGCGGGTACACCGGTTGCGCGACGACGTGCGTGCCGTCCGGCAATTCGGTGGAGGCGATGCGGATTCCGGAGCGGGAACGCAGGGTCGCGAGCAGTTCCGTTACCGCCGACGGCAATGGCTGCGGTGCGTCGTAGCCCGCGGCCAGTACGTCTCCGGCGCCGACCATCGCGACCCACCCGCGGAGGCGTCCGGCGAGCGCGGTGACCAACTCCCCCAGGCCGCCGCCTGCGGCTCGCGTCAGCGCTTCGCGGCCTTCTGCCAGCCGTCGTTCTTCGTGCCGTCCAGCTTCGGCGAGCGCGACTGCGACGGCGCGGTTGATGGCCAGAAACGGCGTCGCGGGCGGAACGACCAGCAGCGGCAGACCGTGTTCCGCGCAGGCGTCACGAAGGGAAGACGGCAGGGTTTCCGAGACCGTCGGAGTGAGGCCGAAGCCGAGCGCGGTGACGCCCGCGTCGCGCAGGCCCCGGACGTAGCGGTCGGCGTCCTCAGGCAGGTTCACGCCCGCGGTCAGCACGAGTTCGGCGCCCACCAAGTACGGCGCGGGGTCGGCCAGTTCGCTCACGTGCGCCCACCGCACCGGCCGGTCCAGCGCGCCCGGGCGCAGCGTTTCGGGCACGACGTCGAGCGCCAGCTCCGGGTTGCCCGCGACGGTGCGTAGTGGAACTGTCACCTCTGCGGGCAACAGCACGTCGTGGTGGGTCATTTCGGCCAATCTTCCGCGAAGTCCTGGATACATCGTCCCATGCCGCCGCGGGGTCGCCCGACCCTACGGTGTCCCGCAAGAACCCCACCCTGTTTCAAGGAGGACCCGTGGGCGGCGACTATGCGGTGATCGCGCTGTACATCGCGGGCATGATCGGGGTCGGCTGGATCGGCCTCCGGCTGGCCAAGACCAAATCCGATTACCTGGTCGCCGGACGGCGGCTCGGCTGGTTCATGTACTCCGGCACGATGTCGGCCGTCGTGCTCGGCGGCGCGTCGACCGTCGGCGGCGTGAAGCTCGGCTACACCTACGGCATCTCCGGCGCGTGGCTGGTGATCACGATCGGCGTCGGAATCCTCGTGCTGCACGCGGTTTTCGCGCGGCGGCTGGTGAAACTGCGCGTCTACACCGTCGGCGAGATGCTCGACCTGCGCTACGGCGGCCGCGCGAGCGCGGTGTCCGGCGTGGTGATGTGGGGCTACACGCTGATGCTCACGGTCACCTCGACGCTGGCGTTCGCGTCGATCTTCAAGGTGCTGTTCTCGATCCCCAGCTGGGCCGGGATCGCCATCGGCGGGTCGATCGTGGTGCTGTACTCGGTGCTCGGCGGCATGTGGTCGATCACGCTGACCGACATCGCGCAGTTCGTGATCAAGACGATCGGCATCCTGTTCGTGCTGCTGCCGGTCGCGCTCGTCTCGGCGGGCGGCTTCAGCGGGATGGCCGAGAAGCTGGACGCGTCGTACTTCGAGTTCACCTCCATCGGCGGCGAGACGATCCTGACCTACTTCCTGATCTACACCTTCGGGTTGCTGATCGGACAGGACATCTGGCAGCGCGTGTTCACCGCGCGCACCCCGCGCGTCGCGACCGGCGGCGGCGTCATCTCCGGCGTCTACTGCCTCGTCTACGGCATCGCGGGCGCGCTGATCGGTACGGCGGCGAAGGTGCTGTACCCGGACCTCGGCAGCGCGCAGGACGCCTTCGCCACCATCGCCGAACGGCTGCTTCCCACCGGCGTACGCGGTCTCGTGCTCGCCGCGGCGCTCTCGGCGCTGATGTCGACTTCGAGCGGCGCGCTGATCGCGTGCGCCACCACGACGACTTCGGACCTGTTCCGCAAGATCGGCCTTAAGAGTGGCGAGGTCTTGCGTAACCGAGTGACGACACTTGTGCTGGGCATCGTGGCCATCGGTATCGCAATGCTCGTGGACGACGTCGTCAACGCGCTCACCATCGCTTACGACATCCTCGTCGGCGGCCTGCTCGTCACGATCATCGGCGCGCTGTTCTGGAAGCGCGGTACTCGCGAAGGCGCGTACGCGTCGATGGTGGCCGGGACGGTGTCTGTCATCGCCTTCATGATCATCGACGGGGTCGCGGCCAACAGCCCGATCTATTGGGGCCTCGGCGTCAGCCTTGTCGTGTACATCGGCGTCAGCCTCGCGACACCGCGTACGCCGGACAGCATTCTTTCCGTGTGGACACAACGTCTCCACGGCTCCGAAGCCGCTGAAGATCTCAGCGCATCCGAAACCCGACAGGAGTTGACCCAGTGAGTGAACAGCGTCCGGTCGGCCCGCTCGACTCGTCGCAGATCCCGCGTTTCGCCGGCTTCGCGACCTTCGCGCGGCTGCCGCGGATCGACGAAGTGCCGAGCGCTGACGTAGCCGTGGTCGGCGTGCCGTTCGACTCTGGCGTGTCCTACCGCCCCGGCGCGCGGTTCGGTCCTTCGGCGCTCCGCGAGGCGAGCCGGCTGCTGCGGCCGTATCACCCGGCTCTGGACGTTTCGCCGTTCGCCGAGAAGCAGGTCGTCGACGCCGGCGACATCGCGGTCAACCCGTTCCACATCGGCGAAGCGATCGAGAAGCTGCAGCAGGAAGCCGAAGCGCTTACTGCGGGCGAGACGAAGCTGGTGACTGTCGGCGGTGACCACACCATCGCGCTCCCGCTGCTGCGCGCCGCCGCGAAGAAGCACGGTCCCGTTGCGCTGCTTCACTTCGACGCTCACCTTGACACCTGGGACACCTACTTCGGCGAGCCGTACACGCACGGCACGCCGTTCCGTCGCGCGGTCGAAGAAGGCATCCTCGACACGAGCGCCGTGTCGCACGTGGGCACGCGCGGCCCGCTGTACGGCAAGCGCGACCTCGAAGAGGACCGTCGCCTCGGCTTCGGCATCGTCACCTCCGGCGACGTACTACGCCGCGGCATCGACGAGACCGTGGACGCGCTTCGCCAGCGCATCGGCGACCGTCCGCTGTACGTGTCCGTCGACATCGACGTGCTCGACCCCGCGCACGCGCCCGGCACCGGCACCCCCGAGGCGGGCGGCATGACCAGCCGCGAACTGCTGGAGATCCTGCGCGGCCTGCGCGGGCTCAACCTGGTCGGCGCGGACGTCGTGGAATTGGCCCCGGCCTACGACCACGCCGAAATCACCGCTGTCGCCGCTTCGCACGTCGCCTACGACCTGGTCAGCCTGCTGGCGCTGGGACGCGACGCATGACCCGGATCGGCGGCGACGTTGTCGTAGAGACGCTGCGGGCGCTCGGTGCGGACACCGTGTTCGGCCTGCCCGGACAGCACGCGCTCGGCCTGTTCGAAGCGCTGCGCCGGGCGGATGACCTGCGCGTGGTCAGCTCGCGGGTGGAGAACAATCTCGCCTTCGCCGCGGACGGTCACGCGCGCGCCCGGCTCGCCGCCGATCCGCACGGCCCGGTGCCGGTCACGCCGATGATCGTGTCGACCGGCCCCGGCGCGCTGCTCACGCTGGCGTCGCTGCAGGAATCGCGCGCGGCTTCGGTCCCGGTGCTCGGCATCTCCAGCCAGATCCCGGTCGCCGGGCTCGGCGGCGGACGGCACGGCTACCTGCACGAATTGCCGGATCAGCAGGCCAGCTTCCGCGATGTCGTGAAGTCGGTGCACGTGGTCCGGTCGATCAGCCAGATCCCGACTGCGCTGCGCGAGGCGTGGGAATCCGCCGCGACCGCGCCGTACGGGCCGGTGTGGGTGGAAATCCCGCAGGACGTGCTGCTCGCCCCGGCGAACCTGCCGGAACTGACCAGCGTGACCGCCGCTCCGACACCGCTCGAACCGTTGCCGGAACTGGTGGCCGAGGCGGCGAAACTCCTTGACGCAGCGAAGAATCCGGTGATTCTGGCCGGTGGCGGCGCGCTGCGTTCGGGGGCGCACGACGAACTGCGTCAGCTCGCCGAAACCCTGCGCGCGCCGGTGGTGTCGACGTTCGGCGGCAAGGGCGTTTTCGCCTGGGACCACGAGCTGTCCGCGCAATCGTGGATGGAAGACTGGCACACCACGGAATTCCTCTCCGCCGCCGACGTCCTGCTGGTGCTCGGCTCCGGGCTCGGCGAGCTGTCCAGCAACTACCGCGAGTTCGCGCCGCGCGGCCAGGTCGTGCAGGTGGAAGCGGATCTCGGGAAACTGGAGTCGAACTATCCCGCGCTCGCGCTGCACGCCGACGTCCGGCACACCCTCCGCGCGCTGCTGGAGCAGCTCACTCCGCGTACTCCGGACGGCCGCGCCGAAGCGGCGGCGAAGGACCTGATCGCCCGGGTTCAGTCCAGGTTGGACAGTCAGCCGCTCGATGCGGAGCGGAAGCTGCTCGACGACGTCCGCGCCGCGCTCCCCGAAGGCACGCAAACGTTCTGGGACATGACAATCGCGGCCTACTGGGCGTGGTCGGTGTGGAATCCGGACGGCGCGCCGATTCACACCGCGCAAGGTGCGGGCGGTCTCGGCTACGGCCTGCCGGGCGCGCTCGGTGCTGCCGCGGCAGGCGTGCGGTCGCTGGCGGTGTCCGGCGACGGCGGCGCGATGTACGGCCTCGCCGAGCTGGCCACCGCGGTGCAGCACCAGCTCGACGTGACCTGGCTGATCGTCGACGACGGCGGCTACGGCATCCTGCGCGAATACCTCACCGGCGCGTTCGGCCAGACCACCGCGACCGAACTGCCGCGCCCGAATTTCGTCGCGCTGGCCGAGTCGTTCGGCATCTCCGCCCGAAAGACCACTGTGGACACTGTCCGCGCCGACCTCGCCGACGCGCTGCGCTCCCCCGGACCGTCCGTCGTCGTGCTTCCCGCGCTGCTGAAGATGTTCGCCCCAACCCACTTGGAGCACTCGTGACCCACATCCGCAACTTCGTCGGCGGCGCTTTGGTCGACATGCCCGACACCGAGGCGACTCTCGAACTGACCAACCCGGCCACCGGCAAGGTCTTCGGCACCAGCGTCCTTTCCGGACGGAACGAGATCGACCTCGCGATGGAGTCGGCGGCGCGCGCGTTCCAGTCGTGGCGGCGGAGCACGCCCGCGCAGCGCCAGGAAGCCCTGCTCAAGATCGCCGACGCGCTGGAAGCCCGCGCGGAGGAATTCGCCGACGCCGAGGTCCGCGAGACCGGCAAGGTCCGCTCGGTCATGCTGGACGAGGAAATCCCGGAGTGCGTCAGCACCCTGCGGTTCTTCGCCGGCGCGGCGCGGCAGCTCGAAGGCACCGGCGCGGGCGAGTACCTGGCCGGGCACACGTCGGTGATCCGCCGCGAGCCGATCGGCGTGTGCGCGCAGATCGCGCCGTGGAACTACCCGCTGATGATGGCCGTGTGGAAGATCGGCCCGGCGCTCGCCGCGGGCAACACCGTGGTGCTCAAGCCCGCGGAAACCACGCCGTCCACCGCCGTGCTGCTGGCCGAAACCGCGGCCGAATTCCTGCCGCCGGGCGTGTTCAACGTCCTGTGCGGCGACCGCGAAACCGGCCGCGCGCTGGTCCGGCATCCGAACACCGACCTGGTGTCCATCACCGGCTCGACGCGCGCCGGCATCGACGTGGCCACCGTCGCCGCGGCCGACCTCAAGCGCACCCACCTGGAGCTGGGCGGCAACGCTCCCCTGCTGGTCTTCCCGGACACCGACGTCGCCGACACCGCCGAGCGGATCGCCGACGCCGCGTTCTACAACGCCGGGCAGGACTGCACCGCGGGCAGCCGCGTGTTGGTGCACCAAAGCATCCACGACGAATTCGTTGCCGCGCTGACGAAAACGGCCGCCACCCGCCGTCCGGACGTCGACTACGGCCCGCTCAACAGCCGCGCCCAGCTCGACCGCGTGCTCGGCCTGCTGGAGCGGCTGCCGTCGCACGCCCGCGTCGAAACCGGCGGCACCGCGCCCGGACCGGGCTTCCAGCTCGCGCCGACCGTCGTGTCCGGCCTCCGTCAGGACGACGAGCTGGTTCAGGAAGAAGTCTTCGCGCCGGTGATCACCGTCCAGTCGTTCGCCGACGAGACGGAGGCGCTGGAGCTGGCCAACGGCGTCCCGTACGGCCTGGCTTCCTCGGTCTGGACGAACGACGTCGCCCGCGTCGCCCGGGTGTCGCGCGATCTCGATTTCGGCTGCGTGTGGGTGAATACGCACGGCCCGCTGACCGCCGAGATGCCGCACGGCGGGTTCGGCCACTCCGGGCACGGCAAGGACCTCTCGGCGTATTCGTTCGCCGAGTACACCCGCGTCAAGCACGTGATGACGAGGTTCGAGTAATGAGCGACAAGGTCACCGAGGTCGAACAGCACGGCATCGCGCCGATCCCGGTCGCCGAGCAGACGTCCCGGCCGCGCGACCTGTTCCGGCTCGCGTTCGGCGGAGCCAACACGTTCGCCACGATCATCCTCGGCACGCTGCCGATCGCGTACGGGCTGAGCTTCTGGGCGGCCCTCGCGGCAACCGTCGTGGGCGTGGTGCTCGGCGCGCTCGTGCTGTCCCCGATGGCTCTGTTCGGCCCGATCACCCGCACCAACAACGCGGTTTCGTCCGGCGCGCACTTCGGCGTGGTCGGCCGGTGCGTCGGCTCGTTCCTGTCGCTGCTCACCGCGATCACCTTCTTCGCGATCTCAGTGTGGGTGAGCGGCGACGCGGTAGCCGGTGCGGCACAACGGCTTTTCGGCATCGACGGCGGCCCCGTCCTGCGCGCGGTCGCGTACGGCGTGATCGCGATCGCCGTCCTCGTCGTGTGCATTTACGGCTACCGCTTCATGCTGCTGGTCAACCGCGTCGCGGTAACCCTGGGCACGCTCATCATGCTGGTCGGGATTTTCGCCTACGGCAGCTCGTTCGACCCGTCGTTCACCGGCAGCGGCAACTTCGCGCTCGGCACGTTCTGGCCGACGTGGATCCTCGCCGTGCTGACCGTGATGGCGAACCCGATCTCGTTCGGCGCGTTCCTCGGCGACTGGTCGCGCTACATCCCCGCGACCCACTCTCGCCGCTCGCTGCTGGCCGCGCCGTTCCTCGCCCAACTCGCGACCCTGCTGCCGTTCGGCTTCGGCATCGCGACCGCGACGCTGGTCGCCGACCCGGCCGACTACGTGACCGGCCTGACCGCGATTTCCCCGCTCTGGTACGCGATCCCGCTGATCGTGGTCGCCCTGATCGGCGGATTGTCCACCGGCACCACCGCGTTGTACGGCACCGGTCTGGACTTCAGCTCGATCTTCCCGCGCCTGTCCCGGGTTCGGGCGACGCTGCTGATCGGGACGCTGAGCGTGTTGTTCATCTTCGTCGGCAATTTCGTGCTCGACATGGTGTCCAGCATCAACGCGTTCGCGACGCTGATCGTGCTGTGCACGTCGCCGTGGATGGTCATCATGATGATCGGCTACGTGCAACGCCGCGGCTACTACGACCCGGCCGACCTGCAGGTGTTCAACGAGGGCCGCACCGGCGGCCGGTACTGGTTCCACCGCGGCGTCAACTGGCGCGCGATGGCGGCCTGGATTCCGGCTACCGCACTGGGTCTGCTGTGTGCGAATACGCCGATGATCACCGGCCCGCTGGCCGGGATCGCGGGCGGAGTGGACATCAGCCTGGTGGTGACGCTGTGCACGGCGGCGGTGGCGTATCCGGTGCTGGTGAAGGTGTTTCCGGAGCCTCGGGAGGTCTTCGGGCCTTCTGCGGCTACCCCAGCGGAAGCGGTGGCTGCCGAAGCGTGAGCGGCGGGCGGCTCCACTGGGCGGACAGGATCGTGTCCGCCAGCGCCGCTGCCGACCCTCGCGCCGTTCCCCGGTGGCTCAGCACGAACGTCACCGATCCCGGATCGGGCAGCCCCGCGATCGGGACCAGCCCGTCCGGGACCACGGACGCCGCGAACAACCCGACGCCAAGCCCGGCTTCGAGCGCGACCCGCAGGCCGTTGAGCCGTTCGCTCACGCAGCCGATCCGCCACTGGACACCGTTGCGGCGCAACGCGTTCAGCGCACGAGCCCGGGTGACGCTCGGCTCCGGGTAAAGGACCAGCGGCAAGGGTTCGCCCGGGAGCAACTCCAGCCCGGGCGAACCCACCCACACGAGCGGATCCCGCCGCACGCCCTGCCCGGAGTCGCGCTTGGCGAGCACCAGGTCGAGGTCCCCGTCGGCGAGCCGGGAATGCAGCACCTCGCTCAATTCGACCGACAGTTCGAGGTCGATCCCCGGATGCGCGCCGCGGAACCGGCCGAGGACGTCCGCGGCGTGGCCGAGCAGGAAGTCTTCGCACACCCCGAACCGGACCCGCCCGCGCGGGCCCGGCCGGGAGAAGTAGCGCAGTGCGCGGTCCTGCTGATCGAGAATGCCGCGAGCGAACCCGGTCATCGTCTCGCCGTCGCCGGTGAGCCGCACGCTGTGCGTGTCGCGCTCGAACAGCACACTGCCGAGCGCCGTCTCGAGGCGGCGGACGTGCTGGCTCACCGTCGACTGCCCGAGATCCAGCCTGCGGGCGGCTTCGGAGAACCCGCCCGCCTCGGCCACGGCGAGAAAAGTGCGCAGCAGCACCGGATCGATCACTACTCCGGAGTACCACTCTCGGTGCGCGACCGTGTACCAGGTGTGGGCACTGCCACTACCGGCGCCGGGTGATCACCACCGGCTTGAGGTCCTTGGGGATCGCGGCGAACGCGGACACCGGAACCCCGAACGAGGCGGCGAGAATCTCGCGCGGCAGCGAGTTGAGCGTCCCGACGATGCCGATGTCGTCGTTCGGCTCCCCGGTGCTGGTGTTGAACATGACGAGCACGTCCAGGCCTTCGGTGGTGCTGGAATTCGCGAAATAGTGGAAGAATCCCTGCGGCGCGAAGACGAGTTCCCCGGCTTTCGCGCTGAACACTTCATTGTGGTAACTGCCGTCCTCGTGCGTGCCGAGAATGCTCCAGTCCGCCTTGCCGGAAATGATGTAGTTCAACTCCCACGCGGACGGGTGCCAGTGCGGTTCGCGCACCCCGCCCGGGTCGAGGTGCACGAGATACACCGAACCCTGCTGACCAGCCAACACCGGAAAGTTCTTCTCGTGGGCTCCGCGCAACGTCCCGCCGTCGTGGACGGCCGGCGCGGATTTGGCGAGCGGGAAAACGTACGGCTGCTTCGCTGAAGTCGCCGTGCTCGCTTGCGCGGCCCCAGTCACTCCCAGCGCGGTCGCCGCAGCGATTCCCGCACCCGCTCCGAGCGCACCCCGCCTGCTGATTTCCGACATTCTTTCCGCCTTTCCCAGAAACCGAGGAAGATCTGCCGCCGTTGATTCTTCCGAGAACGGGAAAAACGGAAAGCGCCTGGCGCGGATCACTGCTATCGCGCACCGCGATGAGCAAACGCGGTACAAGCGCGGGGCGGCTGTGGGACGATCTCGTTCCCCGAAACCCCCTGTCCTGGAGGCGATTTCGTGACGTTCGCAGTCGGCATCTTCGACCTGTTCAGCTTCGCCGTCCCCGGAGCGGTCCAACTGTCGCTGCTGGTCTACGTGCTCGACCGCCTCGGCGTGCTGCACGTCGCCGCACTGGCTACCGCCCCGAGCGTGCTGCTGGTCGCCGGCGCCGTGGTGGCCAGCTACCTGCTCGGACACCTCTTCCACCCGCTGGCCGCGCAACTGGACCGGCTTCGCCCACGGCCGGACGCGGAGGAGGCCCGGCAAGCGTTCGTCGCCCGGGTTCCGCAGGCGCGCGACCGCGCTTACGTCCGGGCCGACCCCGCGTTGCTCGTCGCGGCAGTCGAACTGCACGAAAAGGACACCGGCGGAGAGATCGTCCGGATGCGCGCGCAGTCGGTCATGCTGCGCAACATCGCCTTCGCCTTCACGCTGGCCGCGGTCGTCGCGCTCGTTCAGACCGCGACCGGTCCGCATCGGGTGGTCGCCGCCGGGGCCGCTGCGCTCTCGCTGGTGGGCGCAGTCGGGGCGTTGGGCAGCGCGCGGAAGGTCTGGCACATGTCCCGGCTGAAGACGCTGGAGATCTGCTATTGGATCCCGGACATCGACGAGACGTTCGCCGCCGAAACCCCGGCGGAGGGCTAGCGGTTCCGGCAAGCGCCGGGGTGGGGAGACGCGCGGAAGCTGGAAAAGGCGGGTCCCCGTTCCGGAAACCCGCCAGTCAAGCGCTCAGGCGCGAGGGATTCTTCCGCCCGGCCGAGTCCGCTCTGCTCGGGCTCGGGCTCGGGCTCGGGCTCGGGCTCGGGCTCGGGCTCGGGCTCGGGACATCGTCTGCTCGGCCGACCCCGCTCAAGCGCGAGACATGCTTCGCCCGCCCACACCGCTCAAGCATGAGACTTCAGCGGCCGCGCGCACCGCCAGGCCGCGCGGCATCCTTCGCCCAGCCCGCCCGCCGACTAGGCGCGCGGCTTCTCCCCCGCGGTCTCCTCCACATCGGAGCCCAGCCGCCCCGAGGCCCACTCCGTGATCCGGCGGGCCACGTCCTGGGCGGTCAGGCCGATCCGGTCCAGCACCTCGGCCCGGGTTCCGTGGTCGTGGAACGCCTGCGGCACCGCGAGATCGCGCAGCGGGACGTCGCATTCGGCATCCCGCAGCACCGCCGCCAGGGCTGAGCCGAAACCGCCGTGGCGGCCGCTGTCCTCGACTGTCACTACGAGTTTGTGCTGTTCCGCCAAGGCGACCAGTTCCGCTGGCACCGGGACCACCCAGCGCGGGTCTGCGACTGTCACGCCGATTCCCTGGTCCGCCAGGCGATCTGCGGCCGACAGTGCCAGCTGCGCGAACGGACCCACCGCGACGAGCAGTACATCTGTCGAGCCTGAGGGGCGACGCAGCAGATCGACTGTGCCGATCCGCTCCACCGCGGGCACATCCGGGCCAACGCTGCCCTTCGAGAACCGCAGGGCGGTCGGGCCGTCTTGGACCGCGACTGCTTCGCGCAGTTCCTCGCGCAGGGTTCCCGGGTCGCGCGGCGCGGCCACGCGCATGCCCGGCACCATGCCCAGCAGCGACAGGTCCCACATGCCGTGGTGGCTCGGTCCGTCCGGACCGGTGATGCCGGCGCGGTCCAGGACGAACGTCACCGGCTGGCGGTGCAATGCGACGTCCATCAGCACCTGGTCGAACGCCCGGTTCAGGAACGTCGAGTACAGCGCGACGACCGGATGACAACCGCCCATCGCGAGGCCCGCCGCGGACGTCACCGCGTGCTGTTCGGCGATGCCGACGTCGAACCAGCGGTCCGGGAAGCGCTCGGAGAACTTCTCCAGCCCGGTCGAGCGCAGCATCGCGGCGGTGATCGCCACGACGTCCTCGCGCTCCTCGCCGATTTTCGCCAGCTCGTCGCCGAACACGCCGGTCCAGCTCGGGCCCTTCACCGGCGGCAGGCCGGTCTCCGGGTCGATCGGGTCGGTCTGGTGCATCTGGTCGGCCTGGTGGTTCACCGCGGGCGCGTAGCCGTGGCCCTTCTCGGTGACGACGTGCACGATCACCGAACCGCCGAAGGCCCGTGCGCTCTGGAACGCCTTCTCCAGCGCGACCAGGTCGTGGCCGTCGACCGGGCCGAGGTACTTCAGGCCGAGGTCGGAGAACATCACCTGCGGGCTCAGCGCGTCCTTGATGCCCGCCTTGGCCGCGTGCAGCGCCGCGTAGATCGGCTTGCCCACCACCGGGGTGCTGCGCAGCAGCTCGCGCCCGCCGTCCAGCAGCCGCTCGTAGCCGGGCTGCAGCCGCAGCGACGCCAGGTGATCGGCCATCCCGCCGATGGTCGGCGAGTACGACCGGCCGTTGTCGTTGACCACGATCACGACCGGGCGGTCCTTGCGCCCGGCGATGTTGTTGAGCGCTTCCCAGCACATGCCGCCGGTGAGCGCGCCGTCGCCGACCACCGCGATCGCGTGCCTGCGCGGGCCGCCGGACAGCTCGAACGCCTTCGCCATTCCGTCCACATAGGACAGTGCGGTGGACGCGTGGCTGTTCTCCACCAGGTCGTGCTCGCTCTCGCCGCGGCACGGGTACCCGGTGGGCCCGCCCTGCTGGCGGAGCAGGTCGAAGTCGACGTGCCGCCCGGTGACGATCTTGTGCACGTACGCCTGGTGCCCGACGTCCCACACGATCGCGTCGCGCGGCGAGTCGAACACCCGGTGCAGCGCCAGGGTCAGCTCGACGACGCCCAGGTTGGGGCCGAGGTGCCCGCCGCTGCGGCGGACCTTGTCCACGAGGAAGTCCCTGATCTCGGCCGCCAGCTCCCCGAGGTCCTCGACGCTCATGCGCTTCAGGTCCGCCGGTCCGTGCACCGAGTCCAGCATGGTCACCGCTCCACCCCGTCCGTTTCTTCCTCCGCCGGTTCCGGCCAGTCTACGGACGGCCGCCACCTCGGTCCGGCCGCCCGCGTCCCGGATCACAGCTCCGGCTCGAACGCAACTCCACGAGCGGGGAAGATCACCAGCCCGGTCAGTCAAGTCGCGGTCACCGCGAGTGGCCGTGATAATCCCGGACGGACCCCCGAGCTCGAGAGGACCCCATGGCGGACTTGTACATCGGCGGCGAATGGGTGGACGCGCGCGCAGGCGGGCGACGCGAGATCCGGTGTCCCGCGGACGGCAGCCTGGTCGCCGAAGTCGCCGAGGCGACCGCGGAAGACACCGAAGCCGCCATCGCCGCGGCGCGCCGCGCGTTCGACACCGGCCCGTGGCCCGGCACCCCGGCCGGCGAGCGCGGCAACTTGCTGCTGCGCGCGGCCGACCTGCTCGACCGCGACGCGGAGGAATTCGCCCGCGCCGAATCGCTCGACACCGGCAAACGCCTGGTCGAGAGCCGTTACGACATGAGCGACATCGCGGCTTGCCTGCGTTACTTCGGCAAACTCGCGGGCAACGACGCGGGCCGCGTCGTGGACACCGGCAGCGCGGATTCGTTCAGCCGGATCGTGCACGAACCGGTCGGCGTATGCGGGCTCATCACCCCGTGGAACTACCCGCTGCTGCAGACAGTGTGGAAGATCGCCCCGGCGCTGGCGGCGGGCAACACGTTCGTGCTCAAGCCGAGCGAGCTGACGCCGCACACCTCGATCCTGTTCATGCGGCTGCTCGCCGAGGCCGGGCTGCCCGGCGGCGTCGCGAACCTGGTGCTGGGCGCGGGCCCGGCGGCCGGAGCCCCGCTGTCGGAGCACCCCGACGTCGACCTCGTGTCGTTCACCGGCGGACTGGCCACCGGACGGGTGATCGCGGCGAACGCGGCGGCGACGGTGAAGAAGGTCGCACTCGAACTCGGCGGCAAGAACCCGAACGTCGTGTTCGCCGACGCGGACTTCGAGACCGCCGTCGACTACGCGCTCACCGCAGTGTTCCTGCACTCCGGGCAGGTTTGCTCGGCCGGTGCGCGGCTGATCGTCCAACGGGAATGGCACGACGAGTTCGTCGACCAACTGGTGCGCCGCGCGGAGCGGATCCGCCTCGGCGGGCCGTTTGACGAGAACGCCGAGACCGGTCCGCTCATCTCCGCCGCGCATCGCGAAAAGGTGGAGCGTTACGTCGCGACCGCCATCGAGGAGGGCGCGGTGCTGCGCACCGGCGGCAAGCGTCCGGACGACCCGGCGCTGCAGGACGGCTTCTACTACCTGCCGACGATCCTCGACAACGTCAAGCAGGGCAGCACCGCGGTCGTCGAGGAATCCTTCGGCCCGGTGCTGACCGTGGAGACGTTCACCGACGAGGACGACGCCGTCCGCATCGCCAACGACACCCACTACGGCCTCGCCGGCGGCGTGTTCACCCAGGACGCCGCCCGCGCCCAGCGCGTGGCGAACCGGCTCCGGCACGGCACGGTGTGGATCAACGACTACCACCCGTACCTGCCGCAGGCCGAATGGGGCGGCTACAAGCAGTCCGGCTTCGGCCGCGAACTCGGCCCGACCGGGCTGGCGGAATACACCGAGGTCAAGCACATCCACCAGAACCTGAAGCCCGGTCCCCAGCACTGGTTCTCCGGCTGATCCCCCTCCCCCACCGAAAGGAACAGTGCCCTTGAGCGACACCGGCGATCGCGAACTCGGCGAATTCGGCTACACCAACCAGCTCAAGAGAACGCTCGGCAGTTTCCACACCTTCGCTGCCGGCATCAGCTACATCTCGGTGCTGACCGGGGTGTTCCAGCTGTCCTACCTCGGTCTCTCCGAGGGCGGCCCGGCCTACTGGTGGTCCTGGCCCGCGGTGTTCGTCGGACAGCTGATGGTGGCTCTCTGCTTCGCCGAACTGGCCGCGCAGTACCCGGTCGCCGGGTCGGTCTACAACTGGGCGAAGAAGCTCAGCAACCCGCACATCGCGTGGATGGCCGGCTGGATGATGCTGCTGGCCTCGATCGTCTCGATCTCCGCGACCGCGCTCGCCTACCAGCGGACGCTGCCGCAGATCACGTCGTTCTTCCAGTTCATCGGCGACGGAACGGGCACCAGCGACGCGGCCAACGGCGTGCTGCTGGCCACCGTGCTGATCGTGTTCACGACGCTGGTCAACGCGTTCGGCGTGAAGCTGATGGCCCGGATCAACAGCGCGGGCGTGTTCGTGGAACTGCTGTTCGCGGTGCTGCTGGTGGTGTTCCTGGCGTTCCACTTCGTCCGCGGCCCGTCGGTGGTGACCGAGACGAACGGCACCGAGGCCGGGCATTCGTCGGGCTACCTGGGCGCGTTCCTGATCGCCGGCATCGCCTCCTCGTATGTGATGTACGGCTTCGACACGGCCGCCTCGCTCGGCGAGGAATCGCTGAACCCGCACCGCAACGCGCCGAAGGCGATCCTGCGCGCGCTGGTGGCCTCCTTCGTGCTGGGCGGGCTGATCATCCTGTTCGCGCTCATGGCCGTGGGCAACATCCACGCGCCGGAACTCGGCACCGTCGGCCTGCAGTACGTGCTCACCGACGCGCTCGGCCCGGCCATCGGACGCGTGTTCCTGTTCGTCGTGTTCATCGCGATCACCGTGTGCGTGCTGGCGGTGCACACCGCGGCGATCCGGATCGCGTTCGCGATGGCACGGGACAACGCGCTGCCCGGCGGCCGGAAACTGGCGCGGGTCAACAAAACGACCGGCACCCCGGTGCTGCCCGCGATCGTGATCGGCGTGCTCGCGGTCGCGCTGCTGGTGCTGAACATCAACTCCACGCAGATCTTCTCGGCCGTCACCAGCCTCGCGATCATCCTGATCTACCTGTCCTACCTCCTCGTGACCGTGCCCATGCTGGTCCGCAGGCTGCGCGGACGCTGGCCGCGCGAGGGCGCCCCGGAAGGCCGGTTCTCCCTCGGCCGCTGGGGCCTTCCGGTGAACGTGCTCGCGGTGCTGTGGGGCGGCGCGATGACGATCAACCTGGCCTGGCCCCGCAACGAGATCTACAACGCGTCCCCGCCCTACCACTGGTATCTGCAGTGGATTTCGGTGCTGTTCGTCGGCGTCTTCGCGGCCGGCGGCTTCGCCTATTACTGGTTCGTGCAACGGCACAAGGTCGGGGTGCTGGCGGACCACGCCGCCGCCCCCGCGCCCGACGAGGAGGTTTCCCGGTGAGCACAAGCGAGTTCGACTACGTGGTGGTCGGCGGCGGCACGGCAGGATCGGTAGTGGCGGCCCGGCTGTCCGAGGATCCGGACGTGACGGTCTGCCTCCTCGAAGCCGGACCGTCCGACACGGACGTGCCGGAGGTGCTGGAACTGACCCAGTGGATGGGCCTGCTCGAATCCGGCTACGACTGGGACTACCTGGTGGAGCCGCAGGAAGCGGGCAACTCCTACCTGCGCCAGGCCCGCGCCAAGGTGCTCGGCGGCTGCTCGTCGCACAACTCGTGCATCGCGTTCTGGGCCCCGGCCGAGGACCTCGACGAATGGGCCTCGATGGGTCTGCCCGGCTGGTCCGCCGCCGACGTTTTCCCGCTGTACAAGCGGTTGGAGACCAACGACGGACCCGGCGAGCACCACGGCCGCTCCGGTCCGGTGACCATCCGGTCGGTCCCGCCCCGCGACCCGGCGGGCGCGGCGCTGCTGTCCGCGTGCGACCAGGCGGGCATCCCGACGACGGAGTTCAACTCCGGCAAGACGGTCACCCACGGCGCGAACTGGTTCCAGATCAACGCCCGCGAGGACGGCACCCGGTCCTCGGCATCGGTGTCCTATCTGCACCCGGTCATGGGCAAGCGGCCGAACCTGGAGATCCGCACCGGCGCGCGGGCGAAGCGGCTGCTGTTCGACGGCCGCCGCTGCACCGGCGTCGAGGTGCTGGACCCGGACCTGATCCACCACAGCACGATCACCGCGCGCCGCGAGGTCGTGGTCAGCTCCGGCGCGATCGACACGCCGAAACTGCTGATGCTGTCCGGCATCGGGCCCGCCGAGCACCTGCGCGAGGTCGGCGTCGAGGTGCTCGTGGACTCGCCGGGCGTCGGCTCGAACCTCGAGGACCACCCCGAGGGCCTGGTGATGTGGGACGCCCTGCAGCCGATGGTCACCGAATCCACGCAGTGGTGGGAAATCGGCATCTTCACCATGACCGAGGACGGCCTTGACCGCCCGGACCTGATGTTCCACTACGGTTCGGTCCCGTTCGACATGAACACCGTCCGGCACGGCTACCCGACGACGGAGAACGGCTTCTGCCTCACGCCGAACGTGACGCGCAGCCGATCGCGGGGCACCGTGCGGCTGCGCACGCGCGACTTCCGCGACAAGCCCCGCGTCGACCCGCGCTACTTCACCGACGAGTACGACATGCGCGTGATGACCTACGGCGTGAAGCTCGCCCGCGAGATCGCCGCCCAGCCCGCTCTCGACGAGTGGGCCGGCGTGGAACTCGCGCCGGGCCGGGACTGCAAGACCGACGACGAGATCGCCGACTACCTGCGCAAAACGCACAACACCGTGTACCACCCGGCGTGCACGGCCCGGATGGGCGCGGAGGGCGACCCGGAGGCGGTGCTGGACGAGCGGCTGCGCGTCCGCGGCGTCGAGGGCCTGCGGGTGGCCGACGCTTCGGTGATGCCGTTCCTCGTCACGGTGAACCCGTGCATCACGACGATGGCGATCGGCGAGAAGTGCGCGGACATGCTCAAGGAAGACCGGAGCTGACCGTCGGGCGGGTGGTCGTGTCCCAGCGGGCACAGCCACCCGCTCGCTTCGGCTGACGGGATCGGTAAGCCCGCCGGATCTCAGCCGGGTGACGGCCCGTCGTCGGCCCGTCACCAGAGCACCTGCCGCTGACCGCACTTCGCGCAGAATCATGTCCCACCCCTCGCTTCGTCCTCCGGCCGTTCCCGGAGAGCGCACCTCCTCGATGCACATAAGGTCAGTCGCCAGCGAGCGAGCCAAGGTTCTCGAGTAACCGAACCGTTACCAAAAGTCACCATCCCAACGCGGACAAGGCCCTGCGCGGGGTGCGGATTTCGTTGCGGGACAAGCAATCGAACGGCCGGCCGAGGTCGAGCGCAGCTGTGGCCTTAAGCCGGGGCAGGTTCTCGCGCAGTCATCCGGTCGGCACCGCATAGCCGGGTGAGAACGCGAACCGAAGAAACCGCGGCAGACGTAGACTTCCTTGTGTGGCAGGCAATCGGGCGCTCGCGTTGGCAGGGGCGACCGCCGCGGTGGGCGGCGGCGTCGGGCTGGCCTTGCCGACCGCGCACTACCTGCCGTCGCAGCTGCCGCTGGGCGCGCTGGAACCCGACCTGGACCTCGGCCTCCGGCTGGCCTGCGCCGGGGCGCTGGCGCTCGCGTTCGCGCTGGCGGTCCTGACCCTGCGCCGACACCGAGCCGAACCCCTGGCCTTCACTACTCTGACCGGGATCGCGGTAGCCGGAATCCTCCTGCGCTACCTCGTGATCACGATCCCCGGCGCGAACCGGCTGACCCCGGCCGCCGCTGTACAGCCGGCGGCCGGGGCGTGGGTCCTGCTCGCCTCCGGCCTGGTCCTGGCCGCGACCGGACTCGCCGCGGCGGCTGCCGCCCAGCGAGCCCGATAAGTCACTGCAGCAGCGCGACGCACTCCACGTGGTGCGTCATCGGGAACGCGTCGAACGCCCGCAGATCCGTCAGCGAATACCCGTGCTCGGAGAAGAACTGCACGTCCCGCGCCAACGCCGCCGGGTCGCAGGCCACGTAGACGATCCGGTCCGGCTCACCGGCCGCGATCGCGTTGACGACCTCCCGGCCGGCCCCCTTGCGCGGCGGGTCGAGCACCACGACGTCGACCGGCGTCGGTGCGTCCCCGATGAGGTGTTCCACGCGTCCGGAACGCCAGCTGACCTGCGGCAGGTCGGAGAGATTGCGCTCGCCGTCGGTCACCGCTCGCCGACCGGATTCGATCGCCAGCACCTGTCCGTCCGGGCCGACCTGCTCGGCCAGCACCGAGGCGAACAGCCCGACCCCGGCGTACAGATCCCACGCGACCCCGCCGCGCGGTGCGTCCGCCCATTCCCGCACGAGCTCCGCCAGCGTGTCCGCGGCGCGCGGGTGGACCTGCCAGAAGCCGTGCGCGTCGAACCGCCAGTCCCGTCCGGCCGCGTGCTGGATCGCCATGCCGCCGGACAGCTGCTTGCCCTGCGTGCGCCCGCGCACCGTGACGAGTTCGCGCAGGTGGAGGTGGTTGTCGCCGTCGCTGGTCGTTTCCAGTTCGACGCCCGGCCGCCACCGCTTGCTCAGCGCGGCGTCGAGCGAGCCCGGCACCGCGATCGGGCAGTCGTCGATCGGGATGACGCGGTGGCTGTGGTGCGCGCGCAGCCCGGCCCGGCCGTCCTGTCCGGCGACCAGCCGCACCCGGCTGCGCCAGCCGAGCGGGTTGTCGTCGAGCGCTTCCACGACCACCTCGCGGGTGATCCCGGCAAGCCGCTGCAGCTGTTCGGCCACCACCGCGGCCTTCAGTTCACGCTGATAGGCCGGTTCGGCGTGCTGCCAGTCGCAACCTCCGCAACCGCCCGGCGCGGCGAGCGGGCACGGCGGCGTCACCCGATGTTCGGACCCGCTGAGCACCTCGATCGCGTCGGCCCGGCAGAACGAACCGCCCTTGTCTTCAGTCACTTCCGCCCGGACGCGTTCACCGGGCAACGCGTGCCGCACGAACAGCACTCGTCCGTCCACACGCGACACGCAGTGCCCGCCGTGCGCGACCGGACCTACTTCCAGTTCCAGTACGCGGCCTAGCCAGCTGTCGCTCATTCTGATGATTCCTTTGTCGCAGGGGCTGGCTTCTTGGCGTCCGCCGGTCGAACGGTGCCGGGGGTGAACCCGCGCCGGACGTCACCGGCGGAGGGGCGGGCCTTGCGCATCCGCGCGGCCGCCTTCTGCGACGACTCCAGCTGCCACGGCACGCTCGCCACGACCACGCCCGGCTGGAACAGCAACCGTCCCTTGAGCCGCAACGCACTCTGGTTGTGCAGGACCTGCTCCCACCAATGCCCCACGACGTACTCGGGAATGAACACGGTGACGACGTCGCGCGGGTTGGCGCCGCGGACGCGCTTCACGTAATCCAGTACCGGCTTCGTGATTTCCCGGTACGGCGATTCGACGACCTTCAGCGGCACCTTGAATTTGTGCGCTTCCCATTCCTGGGTCAGCGCGCGGGTGTCGGCGTCGTCCACGTTGACCGTGACCGCCTCGAGGACGTCCGGACGCATCGCCTTGGCGTAGGCCAGCGCGCGCAGCGTCGGCCGGTGCAGCTTGGACACCAGCACGATCGCGTGGTTGCGCGAGGGCAGCACGGTCGGCGCTTCGCCCATGTCCTTGAGCTCTTCCGACACCCGGTCGTAGTGCTTCCGGATCGCCGTCATCAGCGCGAAAATCGCCACCATCGCGGCGATCGCGATCCACGCGCCGAGCAGGAACTTGGTGATCAGCACGATCACCAGCACGACGCCGGTCATGGTCAGGCCGACCGCGTTCACCGTCTGCGAACGGCGCATCCGCCGCCGCGCCGCCGGGTCGGTCTCCTTGGCCAGCAACCGGTTCCAGTGCCGGATCATGCCCGCCTGGCTCACCGTGAACGACACGAACACGCCCACGATGTACAGCTGGATCAGCCGGGTGACCTCCGCGTCGAACGCGATGATCAGCACGAGCGCGAAGATCGCGAGGAACAGGATGCCGTTGGAGAACGCCAGCCGGTCGCCGCGGGTGTGCAGCTGCCGCGGCAGGTAGCGGTCCTGGGCGAGGATCGAGCCGAGCACCGGGAAGCCGTTGAACGCGGTGTTCGCGGCCAGCAGCAGGATGATGCCGGTGGAGAACGAGATGTAGTAGAACGCGGGCGGGAAGCTCTCGAACACCGCGTGCGCGATCTGCGCGACGATCGTCTTCTGCTCGTAGCCCGGAGGCGCCCCGGCCAGCTGCCGCGCCGGGTCCTCGGCGAAGTTCACCTTCGTGACGACCGCGAGCGTGATGATCCCGACGAGCATGGTCACCGCGAGCACGCCCATCAGCAGCAGCGTGGTGGCCGCGTTCTTCGACTTCGGCTTGCGGAACGCGGGAACGCCGTTGCTGATCGCCTCGACCCCGGTCAGCGCCGCCGCGCCGGACGAGAACGACCGCAGGATCAGGAACACGAACGCCACGCCCGCCCAGCTGCCTTCCTCGTGCAGCGTGAAGCCCGCGCTCTCGGCACGCATCTCGGTGCCGGTGAAGGTCTGGAACAGCCCCCAGACGACCATGATCAGGATGCCGGCGATGAAGCCGTAAGTGGGAATGGCGAACGCTTTGCCCGATTCGCGCACGCCGCGGAGATTGAGCGCGGTCAGCACGGCGACGATCGCCACGGCGGTGATCACCTTGTGGTTGGCCACCCACGGGATCGCCGAGCCGATGTTGGCGACACCGGACGAAGTGGACACCGCGACGGTCAGCACGTAGTCGACCAGCAGCGCGCTCGCCACGGTCAGGCCGAACTTCCCGCCGAGGTTGGTGGTCGCCACCTCGTAGTCGCCGCCGCCGCTCGGATACGCGTGCACGTTCTGCCGGTACGACGCCACGACGACGAGCATGACCAGCGCGACCGCGATGCCGATCCAGGGCGCGAAGGCGTACGCGGACAGGCCGGCGACGCTCAGCGTCAGGAAGATCTCCTCCGGCGCGTACGCCACGCTGGACAGCGCGTCGGAGGCGAAAATGGGCAGCGCGATGCGCTTGGGCAACAGAGTGTGGGAGAGACGGTCGCTGCGGAACGGACGCCCTAGGACCAGCCGCTTCAGCACTGTCGGGAACTTCGACACCACGAGAGCGTAACCGGGTCACCGCAAGGTAGGTTCGGCGCTGGTGTCCGAGGGTACCTCCGGACGTTATCCCCACCCCCTTCGAGGAGGCTAAGCGTGCACGTGGTGATCATGGGATGCGGCCGCGTCGGCGCGTCTCTGGCCGCGGCGCTGGAGCGGCTCGGCCACGACGTGGCCGTCATCGACAAGAACCAGCAGGCGTTCCGCAGGCTGGGCAGCGACTTCCACGGCCAGCAGGTCGTCGGGGCGGGTTTCGACCGCCGGGTGCTCGTCGAAGCCGGGATCGAGCGAGCGGGCGCCTTCGCGGCCGTGTCGAGCGGCGACAATTCGAACATCATCTCCGCGCGGGTCGCGCGCGAGAACTTCGGCATCGAGCACGTGGTCGCACGGATCTACGACCACAAGCGCGCCGCGGTGTACGAGCGGCTGGGCATCCCGACCGTCGCGACCGTGCCGTGGACGACCGACCGGTTCCTGCGCACCCTGCTGCCCGACGGCGTCGCCTCCGCGTGGCGCGATCCGTCCGGCAACGTCGCGCTGCTGCAGCTGCCGCTGCACGAGGGCTGGGTCGGCCGCAGCGTGCGCGAGCTGCAGGAGACCACCGGCGCGCGGGTGGCGTTCATGATGCGGTTCGGCACCCCGGTGCTGCCGGACGCGAAGACCGTCGTGCAGGCCGACGACGACGTGTGGGTGGCGGCGCGGTCGGGCACCGTCGGAGACGTGACGAGCCTGGCCGCTCGCGCCCCCGAGGAGGAGAACTGATGCGGGTCGCGATCGCGGGCGCGGGAGCCGTCGGGCAGTCCATCGCCGCCGAGCTCATCGACGGCAACCACCAGGTGATGCTGATCGAGCGCGACGCCGACCAGTTCGAGCCGGAATCCGTTCCGCAGGCCGACTGGGTGCTGGGCGACGCGTGCGAGGTGTCGATCCTCGAGGAGTCCGGCATCGAGCGCTGCGACGTGGTGATCGCGGCGAGCGGCGACGACAAGGCGAACCTCGTGGTGTCGCTGCTGGCGAAGACGGAGTTCGCGGTGCGCCGCGTGGTGGCGCGGGTGAACAACCCGGCCAACGAATGGCTGTTCACCGACGCGTGGGGCGTCGACGTGGCCGTGTCGACCCCGCGGATGCTCGCCGCGATGGTCGAGGAGGCGGTGAGCGTCGGCGATCTGGTGCGGCTCATGACGTTCCGGCAGGGGCAGGCGAACCTGGTGGAACTCACCCTGCCGGAGGAGACGCCGCTCGCGGGCAAGCCGGTGAGCGAGCTGGCGCTGCCGCGCGACGCGGCGCTGGTGACCATCCTGCGCGGCGACCGGGTGATCGTGCCGCAGCCGGAGGACCCGCTGGAGGCGGGCGACGAGCTGCTGTTCGTCGCGACCTCGGACGTCGAACCGGAGATCCGCTCGGCGCTCGGCTACTGAGACATACGAAAGAGGGGCGGGCCCGCGATGGGCCCGCCCCTTTTCGTATGTCGGATCAGGTCTCCGGAGTCGGCGCCTGCGCGTACTTCTCCCGCAGCCGCGCCTCCACCTGCGCGTCGGTTTCCGGCTCCGGCTCTTCCTCGGCGAGGGCCTTCAGCCGCTTGTCGGAGCGGCGCACCGCCCACACGACCACCAGCAGCCCGATCGCGTACAGCGGGTAGCCCATCGCGATCTTGGCGAACGCGAGCCAGCCGGTCTGGTTTCCGTCGTACAGCCACCGCTGCACCACGAACCGGGCGGCGAAGATGACGGCCATCGCGAGCGTCGCGACGTCGTAGCCGTAGCGGGACGGCTTGTCCTTGCGCCAGGCGGTGCCGTTGCCGTTGAGCGCGTTCCAGACGACGCCCGCCAGCGGCCAGCGCACCGCCACCGAGATGACGAACACGGCGCAGTAGGCGAGGCTTGCCCAGATGCCGAAGAGGAAGAACCCCTTCGCGGAGCCGGTGCGGAACGCGATGAACGCCGCGATCGCGACGCCGAAGAACCCCGAGATGGCCGGCTGCAGCGGCTCCTTGCGCACGACGCGCAGGACGGTGATCGCCACCGCGCTGCCGATCGAGCCCCAGATCGCCGCGGTGAGCCCGAAGATCGCGTTCAGCAGGACGAAGACGATGACCGGCACCGAGGAATAGAACAGGCCGGAAACCCCGCCCATCTGCTCCATCAGCGTCGGCTGCCGCTCTTCGTCGCCCCCGTTTCCGGGCGCGTCCTTCTCGTCGCGGGGAGCAGCGGGTTCAGTCACGAGCGTTGATCACCCTACCGGGCTCTGGAGTTCGTAATACGGGTTGTAGAGCACCTTCTGCCCGTCCCGTTCGGCCATCCGGCCGCGGACCTTGACGGTGCGGCCGGGCTCGATGCCGGGAATCCGGCGCCTGCCCAGCCAGATTAGCGTCACGCCCTGCGTGCCGTCGAACAGCTCCGCCTGCAGCGAGGCGGGCCCGTCGGTCGGCGACAGCTCGACGCTGCGCAGCCTGCCGAGCACCGTCACCTCTTCGCCGGACCGGCAGTCACAGGCGCGCTGCGCGCCTTCGGCACCCGACCTCTCGGACATCTCGTCGGCGTCGAGGTCCTCGACGTCGCTGGTCAGCTTGCGAACCAACCGGCTGAAGTAGCCGCCGTCCTTGGCGGACATGGTGTGCTCCTGTGCTCCGGGGCCCCCGACTTCGTTCGGCCCGTGCGTGTTCCAGCGTAGCTGTGGTCCCAGTCAGGGAAACGGGTTTGGGGCAAGATCGCAACGTGACGTCCGCAATCCATCTCCCGGCCGCTGTCCTGCTGCCCGGTACCGGCTCTGACGAGGTCTTCGTGCGCTCGGTGTTCGAGGGGCCGCTGGCCGCGCTGGGAGTGCCGCTGATCACCCCCGCGCCGGTCGCCGGGGCCGGTCTCGCGGAGGGGTTTTTGGCGGAGCTGGACGGTCTCGCTGACCGGTACGGGACGGTGCTGGTGGGCGGGATTTCGTTCGGGGCGCATCTCGCGGCGGAGTGGGCGGTGGCGAATCCCGGGCGTTGCGGGGGGCTGCTGGCGGCTCTCCCGGCCTGGAACGGGGAATCCGGATCAGCACCCGCGGCGATCGCTGCGACGGTCACAGCGGATCTGGTGGCTGATGCGGGGGTGGAAGGTGCGCTGGCGTCGGCGGTCGCGGGGAGTCCGGGATGGCTTGGGGAAGAGTTGGGGCGGGCTTGGCGCCGGCATGGGGAGGGACTGGAGGCCGGGTTGAGGGTTGCGGCCGGGCGGGCCGCGCCGACGTTGGCGGAGTTGCGGGGCGTGGGGGTCCCGGCTGGGGTCGGCGGGTGTGCGGATGATCCGGTTCATCCCGCGGAGGTGGCGCGGGAGTGGGCCGGGGCATTGCCTCGGGGCGGTTACGGGGAGACGTCTCTCGCCGCGGTCGGGCGGGATCGGGAGGCGTTGGGGAGGGCGACGGTTTTGGCGTTTTTGCGGGGGTTGCGGAAGACCCCTTGAGGAATCGCGGGTCGTGACAGAGGCCCTCACGGAACGCTGTCCGTGAGGGCCTCCTGTGAAACTCGGGCTGGGGTCAGCCTTGCTGCTCCGCGATGTGCTGGGCGACCGCGTCGGGGAGGGTGATGGGGAGCGGGGTGCGCACCGGCATCGGCGAGTTGCCGCGGTCGACGATGGTGCGGCGCACGATCGCTCGCAGCACTTCGGGGGCCTGCGAGGCCGTCGACTGCGGGCCGGCGATCACGCCGCGCAGCATCCAGCGCGGGCCGTCAACTCCGACGAAGCGCAGCGCCACGTCGCCGACGATCGCGGACAGTTCCATGCCCCATTCGCCTCGGCCGACGTTGACCTTCGCACCGTCCGCGCGCAACTGGTCGGCCAGTTCGTTGCTGACCTCGCGCCACAGGCCGCCGGATTTCGGGGCCGCGTAGGCGCTGACGGTGATCTGCCCGACTTCCGTCACGACGTGCACCGCTCGCACGCCGCCTTCCTCCGGGTCCATTTCGACCTGCACCTGCGAGCCGTCCGGCACCGGTACGCGCACTGAGCCCAGGTCGATGCGCGGGATGCCGTCTTCTTCCGCTTCGGTGGCGTCGAACGGACCGTCGGTCGTTTCCGACAGCTGGTCCTCGGGTTCGAGCGCGTCGTCGCCGTCGGCTTCGGCGCTTTCGCCGCGCTGGGAAGCGACGCCCCCGGTCTCGTCGTCGCCGGACCGGCGCTTGCGTCCGAAAATCCCCACTATCGTTCCGTTCCTTCCCCGGTGCCCGCGCCGGTGTCTCCGGCGCCGGGTGCCAGTGTGGCGTGCCCGCCGGTCGAGCCGTAACCTCCCGCGCCGCGTTCGGTCTCCTCGAGTCCGGCGACCTCGACGAATTCCGCGTGCTCCACGCGCTGGATCACCAGCTGCGCGATCCGGTCGCCGCGCGCCAGCACGATTTTCTCGCGCGGGTCGTGATTGACGAGGCAGACTTTGATCTCGCCGCGGTAGCCCGAGTCGATCGTGCCGGGAGTGTTGACCACCGACAATCCGACGCGCGCCGCGAGCCCCGAGCGAGGGTGCACGAACCCGGCGTACCCGGAAGGCAGCGCGATCGCGACCCCGGTGCCGACGACCCCGCGCTCGCCGGGTCCGAGCACGATATCCGAGGTGGTGACGAGATCGGCCCCGGCGTCGCCGGGCCGGGCATAGGCGGGCGGCGGGACTTCGGGGTCGAGCCGCTGGAGGAGGACCTGAACGCTGGACACGGGCGGCGAGACTACCCTTGATGCGTGGCTGACCGCGTGAACACCGCCGCGACGGGCGTCGTCGCACACTCCGAACGGCTCTACCTCCCATGGTGGGGCTGGCCGTTGCCGATGGCCGGCGCGATCCTGCTGGGCGTCGAAGTCCACCTCGGCTACCCCTCGATCCCGATGTGGATCCCGCTCGCGATCGCCGTGCCCGTCATGGCCGCGCTGCTGCTCTCGCTGGGCCGGGCAAAAGTCAAGATCACGGCCGGAGACGACCCCGAACTCTGGCTCGGCGACGCCCACCTGCCGCTGCGCTACGTCGGCGAAATCACCGTCGTGGAAAAAGACGCGAAACGCCACGCCCTGGGCCGCGACGCCGACCCCGCCGCCTTCGTCATGCACCGCGGCTGGGTAGGCCCCGCAGTCCGAATCACCCTGACAGACCCCGAGGACCCCACCCCGTACTGGCTGTTCAGCACCCGCAAACCAAAGCGAGTAGTAGAGCTGCTCAGCCACAACAACGCCTGACCTCCCGGCCCCAGGTACGTGAGGGGAACCCTGAGGGAATCAGATTCCCTCAGGGTTCCCCTCACGTACCTAAACCGCACCAGCGCACCCAACCAAGCACTCGCACGCCCCTAAACCGCACCAATGCACCCAACTATCGGGGCACCCACACCCCCCGCACCCCGATACGAAGCCAAAAACACGGCGCGGGGGTGCTTGTCAAGGCAATGGGCGGCGGGCGACCGCGAGGGCGCGGCGACCG